>JAENZK010000261.1 GCA_016841285.1 Guptibacillus hwajinpoensis
ATGCGTTATTTACTCGGTGACCGGTCTTATCGAAATTACTTTACGCTTTTTACGTTTTTGACAGGTTCTGCTTTCGTTGCTTGGTTATGTGATGCCCTACTTTTGTTATTTATTTGCTGTGGGGCTTCACTTGTAGGGTTAATTTGCCTTATAAGGTTAAATAAGGGGTGGAAGGTCACGAGTATAGCGGCAATGCTGCCTGTACGATTATTTATCGTAGGTTGGCTAGCTCTTTTATTGGCCATCATTTGGCTTTCACAAGTCACAGGAAACTGGGGATTATCGCTTGCACTTACGAGCGGCAGTCTAGGCCAACTTGGAACATGGGAGAAAACGGGTATCAATTTACTGTTAGTATTGGCAGTTATGATTCCGGCTGCCGGGTGGCCTTTTCAACGGTGGTTAATCGAGTCTGCAGTTGTGCCTACCCCAGTATCTGCGATCATGCATGCTGGCATTGTAAATGCAGGAGGAATCATACTCACTCGATTTTCACCATTATTTAATGGGGACGCAGCCCAAATTGTGCTACTTGTTTTTGCAAGTATATCCGTCTTGATTGGAAGCGGAATTAGTGTTGTTCAGGTGGATTATAAGCGTCAGTTAGTTGGATCTACGATTGCACAGATGGGATTTATGCTTATTCAATGTGCTTTAGGGGCTTATTTAGCAGCGATTATTCATCTTATGTTACATGGTCTGTTCAAAGCTACACTATTTTTGCAGTCTGGATCGGCGGTACAACGTTATCAAGGAACAACCCATGTGAAAGATCGGTCGTCCTCTTTATGGATCGGTGCTGGCTATGTTTTAGGTTTCCTCACAGGCATTGCTTTATGGAAGACGAACCATGTTGATGGGTATCAATTGGTTAGTGCCGTCATTTTAGGATGGTCACTATCTCTTTCTTGGAAGCAACTTGTCGCCTTTAGTAAGGGGATCATTGTGCGAATTGCTGGCTTTTTCCTTTTAGGAGGATCAGCCGCCATTTATTTTATAGTTCATAACATTTTTTATACGTTATTGCATACAACCGATTATCAAAGTGGTCAACCAAACATGATCGTTGTCATCTTGGTTATTAGTCTATTGATAGTTGGTAACGTAATCGGTATTTTTGTTACCCGAAATCGTTCTTCAGCTTTCAGCGCAGTACTGTATCTTTGGTTGATTAAATTAGGTGAAGCAAATTCACGGTCGATAGAAAGTCATCCGATTTATCTTACACAACATCTTTCACAAGGAGGTTATCAGCGATGAGTCCATCTGCATTACTCAAAGAAAAAATAAGTGTACCGCAGGAAGATCTAATGCCTGAATCAAAGAAGATGAATATAAACGCCTTAGTTAAAGCTGCTAGCCGAGTTATTGCGCCACTTTGGCCGATTTCTACGTTTGCAGCCCGTAATCCGTGGATGGGTCTTGAAGGGCAAACATTTGAACAAGTTGCCAATTGGTTAAAAAAATCAAGAGATGTAGATATATATCCTAGTGCTTCTATGATTCTTTCTGCAAAGAGTCGTGGTGAGATTGATGAAGCTTTCCTTGAAAGGGGTTTGCAGCGTTGGCTTGAGTCAAATTCCTGTAAGATACCAGAGGAGGTGACAGAGCGTTTTTGTCGCGAATCTCTAAAATTAGCTACCTTACCTACCAACCTTTTGTCATCACCTAAGGTAAACGAATTGGCGAAGGGATTAAGAAGTTGGAAAAGTGATCAGAGTGAGAAATCTACGTTGAAACCATTAAGTATGTACCTTGATCATAGCGTGAAGGGGGATATGGTGAATGTTCTTGATCACCATGTTATCAGGTGGTGTAAGCTGTATTTAGATAAAGGTCAGGCAGGCTGGTCCATGCCAAATCGTGAAGAAGGATTTTACCGCTCATGGCGACGTTTAATACAGTACGATCCTGCCTTAAGTAAAAGTCAGCGTAAATGTCTAAATAATTGGCCTGAAGATGCAAATAAGGCATTGGAAGTAGCCTTAACACAATTGAAAATTCCTCAATATGAAATGCAGAACTATCTTGAAGGACATCTGCTATGTTTACCAGGTTGGGCGGGAATGCTGCTTTGGCGCTCCAAAGAATCTATACAAGAACATGCCCTTCTAACTGAATATTTAGCTATCCGAATTTCTATGGAGTGGGTTCTCTTAAAGGACTATCTTCCCTTACCAAATCAATCCTTTAAGGAGAAGGAAAAAGTTTCGACTGTGGAACTTATAGCCTCTTGGATTCATTGGGGTGGTCTTTCACTAAACGAATGGTCAGCGATGTCGCCCAAGGATCAATATGAATATGTAATATTTGCATACCGTTTTGATGAAAGCATTCGCAGGAAGCTTTGGTTTGAAGCCTGGGAACAAACTTATACAGAACAATTAAGAGAGCAGATTAAATCCAACCAATCTGTAGCAAATGATAGAAAACCAGTATTAGCCCAGTTTGCCTTCTGTCTTGATGTACGTTCAGAGCCTTTTCGTCGTCATCTAGAAAAAGAAGGTCCGTTTGAGACAATTGGGATTGCAGGATTTTTCGGATTACCGATTGCAACTAGTAAACTTGGAAGACATCACAGCCATGCCTCCTTGCCGATTATACAAAATCCTCAACATAAAATAAAAGAGTGTTCAGATGAAAAGGAACTTAATCAATACTATCAACGCAAGCAGACTATAGAGTCACTAAAATATACATTTAAAACAATGAAACAAAACGTACTTGCGAGTTTACTTTTACCTGAAATAAGTGGACCTTGGCTTAGTTTAAAAATGATAGCAAGGAGTTTTGTTCCAACAAGAGCGGGTCATTTCATCCGTAATGTACGAAAAACATGGTTACGTAAACCTGCTACAAAATTATCACTTCATTATGAGCATGACACAGATTCGGAGATACCAGTTGGTTTTTCAGAAGAGGAGAAAGTAAACTATGCCCGACAAGCATTAAAACTGATGGGCCTTACCAAGAATTTCGCGCCATTAGTTGTGATTTGCGGACATGGAAGTCATAGTACGAACAACCCCTATGGCTCTGCTCTTGATTGCGGTGCCTGTGGTGGTGTGGCAGGCGGATTCAATGCGCGAGTTTTAGCAGCTTTATGTAATCTGCCGAAAGTAAGGGAGCTTCTTTCAACGGAAGGAATTGAAATTCCGGAGGACACGATTTTCGTAGCTGCTGAGCATAAAACAACTATGGATGAATTAAAGTGGCTTTATGTTCCCAAGCTTTCAAAGTCCGCTCAAGCTGTGTTTGATACCATTGAGAAAGTTTTACCGAAAGTAAGCCATAATGCAAATGCGGAGCGGTTATCACAACTACCGAATATCCGATCACATTTCGATAATTTGAAGGCAGAGGCGCATCGTTTTGCAGAAGATTGGAGTGAGATACGTCCTGAATGGGGGCTCGCCCGTAATGCTTCCTTTATTATTGGTCAACGTGAGTTAACCCGGAATTGTAATTTGGAGGGGAGAGCTTTTCTTCATAATTATGATTGGACGCAAGATCCAAAAGGTGACTTACTTGCGAACATTATTGCTGGGCCAGGAACGGTGACTCAATGGATTAACTTACAATATTTTGCATCGACCGTGGCTCCTCACTATTATGGTAGTGGAAATAAAGCTACCCAGACCGTTACATCAGGCCTTGGTGTCATGCAGGGAAATGGGAGTGATTTATTAGCTGGACTTCCTTGGCAATCGGTGATGCAAAGTGATGATGAGGCCTATCATTCTCCGCTTCGTTTGTTAATCGTAATTCAAGCACCAAACGAATACGTGGAACGATTATTACAAAAAGACTCCACATTTCGTCAAAAAGTCGAAAATGGTTGGGTAATACTTGCAAATATTGACCCAGAAGCGGGTTGGAACAATTGGCAATTACTAAAATATATCAAAGGAAGGGTGTAAATATGGATTTAGGTAAAAACAAAAAAGTATTATTTTTAACGGATGTTGAACCCAGATTGAATTCCTTTCTACAACAAAAGACTCTTACCAAACCGGAAAATATGTTAACGATACAAAGCTATGGGGCTAAAATTACTCACCCATATGGCGATATAATGAGATCGATCATCATTACTATTTATCAGGAACATGTTGAGGAGATTGTTGTTGTAGGGACAGAAGGGAAGGGGACAGTCCCTATTGATATCCAAAGCCAACTTGGTTCGAAAAGTAAAAAATGGGAGGATCATGTGGAAACGATGGATTATCTTTTCCGATACTGTTTCCCTGAATTTTCGGGAGGAAAGGCAAGCGAATGGCTAAACGAAAAAGAAAATATAAAAGAAAGTGTCCGAAAAAGTGTGGATATCATTCGTCAACATCCGTTGGTACCGTCTTACGTTAAAGTTGAAGGTTTCGTGTTGGAAAACGGAAAAGGGGAATTTTTCATCGTCTAAAGGGTCCTAATCGGTACCCTTTTTTGTTATTCATTAAAATGTTTATTAACAATCGACACTAAATTGTGAAAATAGGGTTTTACAATAAAATCTCTTGCACCGTTTTTAATAGATTCCTGAATGATCGCTTTCTGTCCACCCAATGCTGTGCACATAATTACTTTTGCATTTCGATCAATCTTCATTATTTCTTTTAAAGCTTCAGCTCCATTAAGTTCTGGCATTGTAATATCCATTAATACAATTTCTGGTGAGAAGATTTTGTATTTCTCGATAGCCTCAATTCCATTTTCCGCCTCTATGATTCTAGCATAATTTGCTTCCACTAAAATATTTTTTAACATCCTTCTCATGAAAAGAGAATCATCAACAATAAGTATCCCTTTCAATTGAATCATCCTTTCACTAAAAGCGCACTCTTCAATAAAATTAATAATAACATATGAAATTGTGCTATTTGAATGGTAAAAAAATGAAGGGTTGCGGTATTAGGAGATGTTAAGTGCGAACAGTTATAAATGTAAAGTTTGTGAAAATTTGTCGAATTTCATTGAATTTTATTTTATATAGGTATAGTCTGAATTCGTGAATTATCAAAATTCTATTTTTCAGCAAATACGAGAAAGGTGAAGCAATTTGAAAGCAATCGTTAAATTTAAAAGTATTCAGCAAAAGATTTTGGTTGGATTTTTGTTAGTCATATTTTTAGCTGTATTAATGGCGGGTTATAATTATTTTGCAATTACTAAAATAAATGCAAATACAAAAAATATAATGGATCAACAACTAACAGCATTGATTTATGATGAAAAATTAACATTTAATATTGCCCAAAGAATAGCGTTGGCGCGTGGATATGTTTTGTTCGGTGACAGTGATTATAAGAAGCGATTTAATGAATATACAGAACAGAGCAAACAGTATCAAGATACTATTTCAAAGATGCAACATACACAAGAAATAGAGACTCTAATGAATCAAAGTGTAGAGTGGCGTCAGCTCGTAGAAAGTAAAGTGTTTGAAGAATATGACAAGGGCAATAAAGAAATTGCGCTAAAAAATCTTAAAGAACAGGTAGAACCCCTTGCACGAGAGATTATGGATGAGTTTGTAAAAATATCACAAAATAGAGAAGGAAATATTCAAGCAGATGGAAAAAAAATTATAACTCTCGGGAATTCTACAATTATGGTAGGAACAATTATTTCAATTTTGGCAGTAGTTTTGGGAATTATTGTTGCTTTAATTACCGCTCGAATTATATCTGGACCAGTTAATAGAGTGATGGCACGCATGAAATTGATTGCCTCTGGTGATCTAAGCCAGGATTTACTTGAAACAAAATCTCGTGATGAAATCGGTCAACTTGTAATAGCTACAAACGAGATGAATATTCGCATGCGGGATTTGGTCGATCAAATTCAACAAGTCTCTGAGTCTGTACACAGCCAAAGTGATGAATTGACTCATTCAGCTAATGAAGTGAAAACTGGCTCTGAGCAAATTGCGCTTACTATGAATGAGTTGGCATCCGGTTCGGAATCTCAAGCTAATAATTCAGGTGAAATATCTGCTATGATGGGTTCATTTACTGAAAAGGTTCAAGAAGCAAACGAAAACGGTGAACACGTTAAAGAAATATCGAAAGAAGTTTTAGCGATGACAAATGAAGGTAGTTTGTTAATGGAATCGTCAACGAACCAAATGTCGAAGATTGATAACATTGTACAAGCTGCCGTTCAAAAGGTACAGGGGCTAGATACTCAATCACAGGAGATTTCAAAATTAGTGGTTGTTATTAAAGAAATTTCCGAGCAAACTAATCTATTAGCTTTAAATGCAGCCATTGAAGCTGCTAGAGCAGGGGAACATGGTAAAGGTTTTTCTGTTGTTGCAGATGAAGTAAGAAAGCTGGCTGAACAAGTTGCTGTTTCAGTATCAGATATCACTTCCATTGTAACTAATATACAAAAAGAAACTAATCTAGTAACAGAATCCCTACTTGAAGGTTATGAAGAGGTTAAACAAGGTACTAATCAGATAATAGTTACAAAAGAAAAATTCTTTAGCATTTCAAATTCTTTAAAAGA
>JAENZK010000262.1 GCA_016841285.1 Guptibacillus hwajinpoensis
CCAGAAGAACAGAAAAAAAGAGCTATAAATTATGGAATTATCATGGCTTTCGCTTTTCGATTTATAGCCCTTTTTGCGATTTCTTTTATTGCGAATGTCTGGCAGATACAGGCAATAGGAGCCCTCTATCTTCTTTATCTAGGATTAAAGCATATCATTAAGGCCCGTTTTGGGAAAGAGAATCAGAATATACATAGGGACGATGAAAAGGAAGCGGCGGGTAAAGGTTTTTGGCCCACTGCAGGGAAGATTGCATTAGCTGATCTTGCATTTGCAATTGATTCAATTCTAGCTGCAGTTGCTCTTGCCCTCGGTCTTCCGGATTCTCCGCTAAGAAATTTTGGTGGTATGGATGGAGGACAATTTATTGTGGTTGTACTCGGGGGTATCGCTGGTCTTATTTTAATTAAGTATGCAGCAACCTGGTTTGTGCAACTTCTTCATAAACGTCCAGCATTAGAAACAACAGCGTATGCCATTGTTGCTTGGGTTGGTGTCAAACTTGCTGTCATAACTCTTGCCCATGAGGATATTGGAGTCTTGGATCATCAATTTCCTCATAGTACTGCCTGGACCCTAATTTTTTATGGAGTATTAGTAGGGATTGCCTTAATCGGTTGGTTTAACCCTGGTAATAAGTCGAGACGAATAGCTACATCATAACAGACCTTCTTATACAGGGTCTGTAATTTTTTTTATAAAAAAAATTACCATATTGTTTCATATAGAGCAACTATGGAGTTGTATATGAAACAAATGACTATTATCATAAAATTATGAAGAATATAAATAAAATTATGGTTATAGGAGGAATAGATAATGGAGGTACAAACACAAAAAGTTGTTGAAAAGATTGTGAAACCATTTGATTGCCTGCATTTTATTGATGGGAAATTTGTAGAGTCCGTAGATAAAAAGACTTTTAATAATGTAAACCCTGTAACAGAAGAGGTTTATGGAACTGTTGCGGAAGGTAGTGCAGCAGATATTGATTTAGCAGTACAAGCAGCAAAACGTGCTCTTAAAGAAGGTCCTTGGGGTAAAATGAGCACACAAGAGCGTTCGAATATCATCCGTAAAATTGGTGATATCCTTCTAGAACGCCAAGAAGAAATCGCTCAATTAGAATCACTAGATACTGGTAAACATCTTAAATTCTCACGTCACGTGGATGCTCCTCGTGCGCCAAAAAACTTCCATTTCTTTGCTGACTACATGATTTCAGTAGGAACAGAAGCATTCCAAGACGAAACGAATAAGGCACTTAACTTCGGATATCGCCGTCCACTTGGAGTCGTTGGATTAATTCAGCCATGGAATCTTCCATTATTCTTATTAACTTGGAAACTAGCACCAGCTTTAGCAGCAGGAAATACAGTAGTAATTAAGCCGTCTGAGTTAACACCAATGACAGCAACATTATTAATGGAAATTCTTCAAGAGGCTGGCGTTCCGAATGGCGTTGTAAATTTAGTTCATGGCTTCGGTCCTGGAGCAGGAAGCGCGATTAACAAACATCCTGACATCTCAGGTATCGGCTTTATCGGCCAAGTAAGTACAGGTGCTAGAATCATGGCGGAAGCTGCGCCAACATTGAAAAAGCTTTCTTTTGAATTAGGCGGTAAAAATCCTAACGTTATTTTTGCTGATGTAGATATTGATGAAGTCGTTGATGGTACAATTAGATCAAGTTTCACAAACCAAGGGGAAGTTTGTGTAAGTGGTTCAAGAATTTATGTAGAGCGTCCAATTTTTGATGAATTCGTTGAAAAGTTCGCAGCGAAAACAAGAGCATTAAAAGTCGGCGATCCATTTGATATGGACAATGATCAAGGTGCATTAGTAGCAAAAGTCCACTATGACAAAGTAATGAGTTATCTCAAGATCGCTGAAGAAGAAGGCGGCACTTTTGTAACAGGTGGTGGACGTCCTGAAGGGTTAGATACGGGATATTTCGTCCAACCAACGATTATCACTGGTTTAGATGACAATTCTCGTCTAGTTCGTGAAGAAATCTTTGGACCTGTTGTTTGTGTTCTTCCATTTGATACAGAAGAAGAAGTAATCGCGAAAGCAAACGATACTCGTATGGGCTTAAGCAACACAATCTGGACTAACGATATTCGTCGTGCACACCGTGTCGCCCAAGCAATTGAGTCAGGATTATCTTACATCAATTGCTGGTTCTTACGTGACCTAAGAACTCCGTTCGGTGGTACGAAAGATAGCGGTTTAGGCCGTGTCGGTGGGGTTCATAGCTGGGAGTTCTATACAGAAATAACAAATATTTGCGTGAAGCTATAAGAAAAGCGGAAGCGACCGTATAGCGACGTATAAACTGGAGCACGGCGACTGAGATAAAGGATATCCGGCGATGAGCTTAGCGATACCACTGTTGTTGACTTATCGTAGGGAGGCGGGGGAAGTTTACTAGTCGCTGGGAGCTGGAGCTAGACAATGATGCACAATAAAAGCTAACCGAAGTTAAATTTCGGTTAGCTTTTTTAGTTATCGGTAATTAATAAACTGCACATCAATTGGTAAATCTGCTCCTCTAATTGCCGAAATGACTTGTTGAAGGTCATCTCTACTTTTGCCTGAGACGCGGATTTGATCATCTTGAATTTGTGATTTTACTTTAATCTTTAAGTCCTTAATAATTGAATTAATTTTTTTAGCATTGTCTTTGTCAATTCCTTGCACTAGCTTGGCTCGTTGACGAACTGTCCCCCCTGAAGCTGCCTCAATTTTTCCGTAATCCAGATTTTTCGTTGGAACATTTCTTTTAATTAATTTACTTACAAGAACATCCTTTAATTGTTCAAGTTTGTATTCATCATCTGAGATGAGGACTAGCTCCTCTTTTTCAAGAGAAATATCACTTTTGCTCCCTTTAAAGTCATAACGTGTACCAATTTCCTTAAGTGCCATTGTAACTGCATTTGATACTTCTTGAGCGTCTACTTTTGAGACTATATCAAATGAACTTTCAGATGCCATTTTCATCCCTCCAGAAATTTGCCGATTTGCTTTTATTTTCTATTAAATGTTGGTAAAATGCAACATAATGGACTATGTAATGAATTTAGGAAAGAAAGCAGGGAAAATGAATGGGCAACATCATGCCGGGAACTATTACAACTTTAAAGGTATCCCATGAATCACCATTTGGCTATTTTCTGGATTGTGGTGAGCAGGAGGAGGATATTTTACTTCACCATAATGAAATGAGTCGGGATAAATTGAGTGAAGATGAAGAAATAGAAGTATTTTTATTTCAAGACCGTCAAGGCAGATTAACAGCCACAATGACGATTCCTTCCATAACGCTGCATACATTTGGATGGGCAAAGGTTGAAGAAGTCAAACGTGAAATGGGTGTATATGTTAATATTGGCATTGATAAAGCAATGTTGTTATCCAAAGACGATTTACCACCCCTTGTGGAAGTTTGGCCACAGGTTGATGATCTCGTTTATTGTACATTAGAAATTGGTAAAAATGGGCGGTTATTTATAAGACTTGCTAGGGAAGCCGATTTTCAGGATATTGCAAAACATGCGGACAAATCTTTATTTAATAAGAATGTAACTGGCACCATTTATCGGACTTTATACGCTGGCTCGTTTATTTTTACAGTTGATGGCTATCTTGGCTTTATTCACGCGAGTGAACGGAAAGAAGAGCCAAGAATTGGTCAAAGAGTGACAGGTAGAGTGATTGAAGTAAAAGATGATGGTACTATTAATGTTTCGTTATTGCCGAGAAAGCATGAGGCAATGGGGGAAGACGCTGAAAAAGTATATGCTTACATGGAGTCTCGTAATGGGGCCATGCCATATTGGGATAAAAGCCAACCGGATGATATTGAAGCAAGATTTGGGATGAGTAAAGGAGCCTTCAAACGAGCACTTGGAAAGCTAATGAAGGAAGGGAAGGTATACCAAGAAAACGGTTGGACGTATTTTAAAGAAGAACAGTAAAAAATAATCAGTGGGTGTATATGACCCACTGATTGTATTTGTCTCACTTCCGCTTTTCTACAAATGATTTGTTTCCTTTGAAAACTGGTTTTTGCCTGCTTGACGATTTTTCTCAATCAGTTCATTTTTCTTTTGGCGTTGTGCGTTTCTGTCAACAGGTTTTTTATCATTATCTTTTTCGATTGAATTCCACGGCTGCATGAATATTCGCTCCTTCCATTTTCGTTCAAGCATTATTTTTTGCTAAAGCAGGAAGGATTATGCCTTAGTTACGTTTATTCAAAAAGAAAATTGCGATCGTTCCAGGGCCTACATGGGCTCCAATAGAACAGCCGATGTTGTTGATTAAAAATTCCTCGGTACCGCACTCTTCTTTAATAATATCTCGAAGCATTTCGGCTGTTTCAAGGTCATCACCATGACTGATGGCAACAAGTTGTTGATTTAAATTGTCACCACGTGCCTTCATAATCTCAACGATGCGTTTAAGGACTTTTTTTCGCCCTTTCATTTTCTCGAGAGGAACTAGTTTACCATTCTCAACATTTAAAATGGGCTTAATATTAAGAAGTCCCCCAACAAATGCAGAGGTTTTACTTACCCGTCCGCCACGATATAAATATTCTAATGAATCTACTGTAAATAAATGCTCAATATGGGCACAGTAAAAATCAATGGTTGAAAGGATTTCTTCCTTTGATTTTCCAACTTGCGCTAATTCAGCCGCTTTTTTTACGATTAATCCATAACCGAGTGAAGCGGCTTGTGTGTCAATAATGGTTAAATCGAAGTTTGGATGTTTTTCTAACACATCATCTTTTACAAGAATTGAGGTTTGATATGTACCGGAGAGCACTGATGAAAATGCGATATAGATGCAGGTTTCATTCTTTTCAGCACATTTCAAGAATGCTTCCTCAAACCTTGCAGGTGGTACCTGTGCTGTTTTTGGTGCCTTTCCGTTTCGCATCTGGTCATATAATTCTTTTGGTTGAATAGTTTCTAAATCATAAAATTGTTGATCATCTATTTGAACGACTAGTGGTAATAAATCTATATTTAGTGAATTGAATAGGTCTAAAGGTAAATCACAAGCACTGTCAGCCAGAATTTTTACACTCATTGGAATCTTTCCTTTCAGAAATATTTTCCTTTCTCCTCATATTGTACGTTTTATACGGCCAAAATTCAATTTTTGTAATGAATAGTAAGGGTTATGGAAACATTGGTATTAAGTGCAACATATTTTTTGAATTTATGACGGAGGTATTGCTGTGCTTTGGTTGGAAACGAAAAAATTATTTGTTGTATTAGTAGGTGCATTGTTAACGGCAGTCGGCTTAAATTTATTCTTAATCCCTGCAAATGTATATTCCAGTGGTTTTGCTGGTGTTGCTCAGTTATTATCAAGTGTATTGACACAATATACACCTATTACTATTTCTACAGGTATTCTATTATTCCTCTTAAACGTTCCGGTTACGATTCTAGGGTGGATGAAGGTTGGAAAATCCTTCACAATCTACAGTTTTATTAGTGTATTGGCCACGACTTTTTTCCTAGAAATTATTCCCGTTTATACTTTATCGGAGGATATCCTTTTAAATGCTGTGTTTGGTGGAGTAATCTTAGCTGTAGGAGTGGGTTTTACATTAAAATGGGGTGCTTCTACAGGTGGAGTTGATATTATTGCTATGGTCCTATCAAGAATGAAGGATAAGCCTGTAGGCACCTATATTTTTGCTTTAAATGCCGTTATAATTATAATGGCGGGTCTATTATATGGTTGGGAAAAAGCATTATATACATTAGTTACGCTTTATGTAACGACACGTATTATTGATACGATACATACTAGACATGAAAAGCTAACCGCCATGATTATTACGAATAAAGGGGACGAACTAACAAAAGCGATCCATGAAAGATTGGTTAGAGGAATAACATCTATTCCTGCAAAAGGATCCTACTCAAAGGAACAGAAGGAAATGCTGATCATTGTCATCACCAGATATGAATTATTTGATTTAGAACGGATAATTAGAAATGTAGATCCAAAAGCATTTACGAATATTGTTGAAACAGCAGGAATTTTTGGGTTCTTTCGAAAAGAATGATAATATGAAACTCTTAAGGATTTTAAACGACTAATGTATAAGAACTTTAGAGAAGAGAGGTATGATAAGGGTGAATTTAAGAAAATTAGGAATTTGGATTGTACTTGCTGCACTGATGATCATGACCGCTTGTGGGACCGGGGATCAGAAAACCGAAAACGTTAATGGAACTGAGGAAGTTGAAACACCTGCTACTCAACCAGAAACACCAGAAGCAGAAACTCCGATAGAAGATACACAAAATTCACCGGAATTAAATGATGACCAAAGTGAGTCGACCGCTTTTCGGAATATCACAGTTTCAGGAGAAAATGGTGAATATGTTGTAAATGGTGAAGCAAGGGTTTTTGAAGCGGTATTCTTTTATACTGTGGAAGATGGTCACGAT
>JAENZK010000263.1 GCA_016841285.1 Guptibacillus hwajinpoensis
GAACGCTCTGCCGTTGGTGATGTTGTTAGTTCAACTTTTGATGAAGTGCCTGAAAATCACATCAAAGTAGCAGAGCTTGTGTTAGAAAGAGCGATGCGTTTAGTTGAACACAAAAAAGATGTTGTAATCCTCATGGACAGTATCACTCGCCTTGCGAGAGCCTACAACCTAGTGATTCCACCAAGTGGAAGAACCTTATCTGGTGGTATTGACCCTGCCGCTTTCCACCGTCCGAAGCGTTTCTTTGGGGCTGCCCGTAATATTGAAGAGGGCGGAAGCTTAACCATTTTAGCAACAGCGCTTGTCGATACAGGTTCAAGAATGGACGATGTGATTTACGAGGAATTCAAAGGAACCGGTAACATGGAGCTGCATCTTGACCGCAGCCTTGCTGAGCGCCGCATCTTCCCAGCAATTGATATTCGCCGCTCCGGAACACGAAAAGAAGAACTGTTATTACCGAAGAATCATTTGGACAAACTATGGGCAATCCGCAAAACCATGACAGATTCACCTGACTTCGTAGAACGCTTCTTAAAGCGCCTTAAAAATACAAAAACAAACGACGAATTCTTCCAAAAGATGGATGAAGAAATGCGTGGACTTTCTAAAAGGTAAGTAGCATAATGAATGTTGAAACTTGACCACAAATGCAGGAATTTCGTGTAGAAATGAATTCTTGCATTACGAAAACATTCCTGTTATAATCTTTTCATGTGTGTTAAAGCTTACTCTGTTTCCTCAGGATTCAGGGCGGAAGGAGATGAAAATCATGAAACAAGGAATTCACCCTAACTATAAAAAAGTAATGGTGACATGTGCTTGCGGAAATGAATTTGAGAGCGGATCAGTAAAGGATGCAGTTAAGGTAGAAATTTGTTCCGAATGCCATCCATTCTATACTGGACGTCAAAAATTCGCTGATGCTGGCGGCCGTGTGGATCGCTTCAAGAAAAAATACAATCTTAAGTAATCATTTTTATTCAAAGATCAATGCCTGCGCCTAAGCATAAGTACATTGGTTTAGAATAATTAGAATAACTGTAAGGGGCTGTTTCAAAGTGTCTATCTTGCACCCATTAAAGGGTGTAGATAAATCCGCATATCGGTATGTGGTGTCGGGCACGCTTGAGACAAGCCCTTTTTACTTTTAAGCTCTGTTAAAGGTGGATGCTGATTTTATTTCATTTAAAAATAGGCGGATCGATTCCTGCTAAATCAGAAAATTCACCTGTTTTCCTACAAATAAGCGGATTTTTTTCTGCTAAACTATACATTTTCGTGATTTTAAGGCTTTTTAGGTTAATTAATCGGAAAATCTCCGTCTATTTCTCTTTCTAACCACTACTTTTTCAATATAAACGGAAATCCTCCGATTAAGCGACTGCACTGCCGAAAAGCGATAATGAACAATAACAGAGCCTACTTTTAAAAAACTTTTTATTATAAAAAAACATACAATATCAAGGAACACAACAAAATCTACTTTAAAAATGGATTTGATTACTAAACAGCATGATTTGCAAGGGGAGATTTTCATGTACGTGATGAAACAAAGCGGTTGGATTGAGGTCATTTGCGGGAGCATGTTTTCCGGAAAATCAGAGGAGCTCATAAGACGTATACGACGGGCAGAATACGCCAAACAGTCTGTGCAAGTTTTTAAACCGGTTATCGATAATCGGTATAGCAAATCCTCTGTTGTTTCCCATAATGGAACCTCTGTCATAGCAAAACCAGTTGAAAATTCAGCCCAAATCTTAGAATTAGTAAATCCTGAGACAGATGTGATCGGGATCGATGAAGTTCAATTTTTCGATGATGAAATCGTAGAAGTTGCCCAGCTTTTAGCGAATAAAGGCTACCGTATTATCTGTGCGGGACTTGATCAAGATTTCCGTGGGGAGCCATTTGGCTGTGTCCCTGAGTTAATGGCACTGGCAGAATCAGTCACAAAACTCCAGGCCATCTGTGTCGTTTGTGGCTCACCGGCAAGTCGAACACAACGATTAATCAATGGAAACCCTGCTTCTTACCATGATCCGGTCATTTTAGTAGGGGCATCGGAAGCATACGAATCGCGTTGCCGTCACTGTCACCAAGTTCCAGGGAAACCTGCGAGTAAAAAGACAAATATATCCGCAATTATATAGTTGAATGTTCATTATGCAGAGGTGATGTCCGTCTGCATTTTTATTTTTTCTTCAATGTTTTTTTCTCAATGACATCCTAGCCGACTTCTTATCAGAAATGATTTACTTATAATTTCCTGCATCGAGCGTTTTATTTCTTGGCAACCTATCTTTTAGGAGGTGTGTCAATGAATAAGGCGTTTATTTTTTTAATAATGTTTATACTTACCGTACTTGCTGCATGTGGAACAACGAACAACAGCAATCAACAAGGTTTTCAGTCTGAAACCAGTGACACATTAAAAGATAATGAAACTTCGGGTCGGAAGGATGTTTCCTATGTCGAAGGAGAAATCACTGATATCGCTGACCGCAACCCAAATTTCCTTGACCTGAACACCGAAAACGAGGCCCATAATAACCATGGAGCCTATCAGCAACAATTGCGTAAGGTCGTAGAAAGCTCCGACGACTTTGACGCAGGCATGATCTATATCAACGGTCACAAAGCGATCGTCAATGTTATACCAAAGCGTAATCTATCTAAATACACTCTTCGCGATCGAACAGCCGAACTGAAAAGGGACCTAGCCAACGCCGTCCCACGCTATCAAATCGACCTACGAGTAAACAACAATAATGCATAACAGCCCTCTAGTGTCCAGTACTCCTTCCTACACCAAAGTGCTGGACACTTTTTTAACTATCGCCTGGGGACAGGGGCACGGCCGAAGTGCCAACTGCCACCTGGGGACAGGCACCACTGAAGTGCTAACTGGAGTACCAACTGACGAACCAACCGCTGCCACTACTGACACCCCCACCGAGATCTCGCCCGCGCCACAAATATAATTTCACTATAATTTTGACTAGCATTATCACTTATACTATAATTGAAATGTTATGGACTAATTTAACTTTATTCAGAAGAAGTCCATACTTCCATAAGTGGTGGATGAATCGAGTCCGGTATACTTTCAGTGGGGAGAGACTCTACTGAATAAGAATAAAGTTAAAGCCTCCGGCGGATGCCTCAGATTTTCAGAGGTAGTTTTTCGAGCTAAGATCAAAGACTAAGTACGCCACATCCTGTGGCAACGTCTTTGTGACCCACATCGTGTGGGCCTAAAAATTTGGGTGCAAATATGCCAAGGCGCATTTGATAGGAGTGACTAGCGTGTTAGACCGTTTACAAGCGATTGAAAACCGATATGAAAAATTAAATGAACTACTAAGTGACCCGGATGTCATTAGTGATACAAATAAATTACGTGAATATTCAAAAGAACAGTCAAGCATTGAAGAGACTGTGCAAGCTTTCCGTGAATATAAAGAGGTACTTGAGCAATTGAAGGATGCAAAAGCGATGCTCGACGAAAAACTGGATGCTGAAATGCGTGAAATGGTGAAGGAAGAGGTAGCTGAGCTTTCTGATCGGGAAAAAGAATTATCGGAGCGCATGCGGATTTTACTTTTACCAAAGGATCCGAACGATGACAAAAACGTTATTGTGGAAATCCGAGGGGCTGCAGGTGGAGATGAAGCAGCGTTATTTGCTGGCGACTTGTTCCGCATGTATAGCCGATATGCGGAAGCGCAAGGCTGGAAACCAGAGGTTATTGAAGCAAGCACGACTGGAATTGGCGGTTACAAGGAAATCATCTTCATGATCAATGGTAATGGAGCTTATTCAAAAATGAAGTTTGAAAATGGTGCTCACCGTGTTCAACGTGTACCGGAAACTGAATCTGGCGGCCGTATTCATACATCAACAGCAACAGTTGCAGTGCTCCCTGAAGCAGAAGAGGTTGAAGTTGATATTCATGAAAAAGATATTCGTGTTGATACATTTGCATCAAGTGGTCCCGGTGGACAAAGCGTAAATACTACAATGTCAGCCGTTCGCTTAACGCATATCCCAACTGGGGTTGTAGTTTCTTGTCAGGATGAAAAGTCGCAAATCAAGAACAAGGAAAAAGCGATGAAGGTTCTACGTGCGCGTGTTTATGATAAATTCCAACAAGAAGCACAGGCTGAATATGATCAAAACCGTAAATCAGCTGTTGGAACTGGGGACCGTTCAGAACGTATTCGTACGTATAACTTCCCGCAAAACCGTGTAACAGACCACCGCATTGGTTTAACGATTCAAAAGCTTGATCAAATTCTGACTGGAAAGCTTGATGAATTTATCGATGCTTTAATTTTGGACGACCAAGCAAAGAAAATGGAGCAAGCAGAGTAATGAAACCAACTTTTACGAAAATTCACGAAGCCCTCAATTGGGCTTCTTCTTTTTTAGAAAAACAAAATAGAGAACCATTTGCGGCTGAACTTTTACTACGACATCACCTTCAAATGTCACGGGCACAACTCTATGCGTCAATGCGAGACGAATGGACGGATCCGGACGGGAAAATAAAGGAAGCTTTTATCGAAGATGTCTATCATTATGTTGGCGGCACACCTGTCCAATACTTAATGGGATACGAATATTTTTACGGAAGAAAGTTTGAAGTCAACGAGGAAGTGTTGATCCCGCGCCCCGAAACGGAAGAACTAATAGAAGGTGTTTTAAAAAGAAAAAAAGAGCACTTTAGCGGGGATGGTGGAACACTCGATGTCGTCGATATAGGTACAGGAAGCGGCATTATCGCAATTACGTTGGCGATTGAGGATCCTTCGTTACAAGTAACTGCATCGGATATTGCGGAGGAATCGCTTGAGGTTGCTAAAAGAAATGCTTTGAACCTGGAGGCACCACCGATTCGCTTTGTTCAAGGAGATTTATTGACGCCATTTATTGACCGTGGTGAGAAATTCGATATGATCGTCTCTAACCCGCCTTATATACCGGAAGGAGACATTGAGGGTTTATCGGATATTGTGGTAGATCACGAGCCAATGCGGGCCTTAGTCGGTGGTGTGGATGGCCTTGATCTCTATCGACGCTTTATGGAACAATTGCCGCATGTTGTAAAAGACCATGCCTTGATTGCGTTCGAGATCGGAGTGGGCCAAGGTGAAGACGTTGCTGATATGCTTCGGAAGACTTTTCAGCACAAAGACATTCAAGTTGAAATCGTCCATGACATCAACGGCAAAGACCGGATGGTATTTGGGAGATTCTAAAGGGGAGCTGGTGTAATTGGCTAGCTCCCTAGTAGTGCTCTCGGAAGTGCCGGTCCGGGTACATCGGTAGTGCCTCCAGTAGTGCCTGTCCCCGGCTGTCAGTTAATACTTCAGTCGGGCCATCAGTTAGTAGTTCAGTGGTGCCTGTCCCTGAGTTGCAGTTATTATCGAAGTTCGTATATGTCGATTTCCGGGTAACTGGTCTGAACTTACGGGTAAAGTAGCCAAATTTCCGGGTAACCGGTCTGAACTTACAGGTAAAGTTGCTGGATTTCCGGGTAACCGTCTTGAATTTACGGGTAAAGTCGCCGTATTTCCGGGTAACCGTTTTGAGTTTACGGATAAAGTAACCAAATTTCCGGATAACCGGTTAGTTCTACGAATAAAGTAGCCAATTTCCGGATAACCAATATGAATTGCCAGATAAAGCTTCCGCATTCCTGCAAAGGGCCCCGAATTATCCGGATCATCGATCAAAATGTCCAAGAAAAGCCGACCCCGGAAGGTCCAATCTCTACAAATCTACTAAAATCTATTTTTATAAAAATTTAATTTTGCTAGTTTAAGATGTTTTACTTTTGTCCACACTGTCTTAGTAAGGACGGTGGAGATAAAATGAAAAAACAAACTCAAGCAATCATTTTTATGCTTTTAATTTTAATAGGTGCAAATTTAATTCAAATTTTTGATAGAGCAATAGTCGAGGCAGAGGGGCCAGTTGTCATTCCAGATGAAGCGATCAGGTTACGAATCCTTGCCAATAGTGATTCGAATGAAGACCAAGCGTTAAAAAGAAAAGTTCGTGATGCGGTAAACGCTGAAATTACGAAATGGGTTGAGGATTTAACTTCAATTGAGGCAGCTAGAACCTTAATTGATAGTCGAGTTCCGGAAATTGAAAAAATTGCTTCCCAAGTGTTAGAGCAGGAAGGCAGCAACCAGACGGTTCAGGTTGATTTTGACAATGTAAATTTCCCAACAAAAATTTATGGCAACTTTATTTACCCGGCCGGGCAATACGAGGCTATTCTAATCACACTTGGCAACGGAGAAGGTGCAAACTGGTGGTGCGTGCTATTCCCGCCGTTATGCTTCCTTGATTTTTCAAATGGTGATGCGGTAAAGCAAGCACAAGCAGATGAAGAAGCCGAACCAACAACAGCAGAAGCAAAAGAAAAAGTGGTAGTAAAATCTTTTATCGTAGAATTAATTGAGAAAGT
>JAENZK010000264.1 GCA_016841285.1 Guptibacillus hwajinpoensis
TTTTAAGAAAAAAACGTGTGTATTTGGGATTTTCTTTAGCTTCTTCCGTTAATAATGACTGGAGTATAAAATCAATAAATATATCAGATATTTCCTCGATTGTTTTTTCTCCATCTGTTTTATACCACTTATAAATCCAATTCACCATTCCATGAATAGCCATTGTTGTAATTTTGATATCGAGATTCGATCGAAACTCCCCAGATTCAATCCCTTCTTTAATTACTTTAAATAATATATTACTGTATTCTTCTCTTTTCCGGTTTATGAATTCTTTGTAATCCGGCTTAAGATAATTACTTTCTTGGTAGAATACACATATATGTGGCTTATAGAGATCAAAGATCCTAATGTTATAATGAATAATCGCTTGCAATCTTTCAGTTGATGTTGTATAAATTCGAATCGCTTCTTGGGCATTTTCTAACGCGTAATTAATGAAATAGTCATGGATTATGTAAAGTAGCTCGTCTTTTGATTTGAAATGATGATAAAATCCCCCCTTGGAAGTACCACTTTCTTCTACAATTTGGTTCACAGTTACACCATGGTACCCGTATCTTTCAAACATTTGAATTGCAGTATTAATGATTTTATCTTTCAATGACATGTGTATTACCACCTTGATTGAATTTTAACAAAACTATTCTGAATATTCAATACTATAATTTCAAAAAAATGTACTTTTTTTATATTATTTTGTCGATTTTGGACAAAAAAATGTCAACACCTAGTAATGGAGGACTTATACAAATTATTAACCAACTTAAATATTTGCCACACTATCTCAACTATTTGAGACTTTTCTTTTAAAGTGGTTTATTATTATCTGACTTGGAAGGTAGATAACTTTGTTCAATTGCTTTTATTATTTCCTCGCTTTTTAATGCGGTTTCTACAGGAATCATCCAAATACTCCTTTCATTTTATAAAATTCTTGAACGCATAAAATTAATATAAGGAAATATCCAAATCGTAATTTCCTATATAATTGTAGTATTATTTTATTAACTACACTTGTTCTATAGTGATATATGTATAAAATTCTATAGAGACCAAATAGTTGGTCTCTATAGAAAATAGGGAAACTGAATATCCGGTTTCAAAAGTTTAACAATATTAATTTGAATATTCAATAAATAGTAATTAGTCTTATATCTATTATTTTTTACTCACAAGAATTTTCAAAATACCAACAATACAATCTTCTCCAGTTTGTTTCACTGTTGTTTGCTTGATAGTAACGACTCCAGTTCCGTTTCCTTTATCGTTAAGATCCAATACTTCAAGGTTGACATGTATAGTATCGTTAATGAAAACTGGTTTAATAAAACGTAATTTCTCGATTCCGTAATTGGCGACAATAACATCGGGTTCCATTTTAATTAATCCGGTACTGTAGGACAAAATCAGCATACCATGGGCAATTCTTTGTTTAAAATAGGTTTTTTTTGCGTATTCAATGTTGGTGTGAAGTGGATAATAGTCTCCAGTCAGTGCTGAAAAGTTGACGATATCCGTCTCCGTAATGGTTCTGCCCTTCGATTTCCATTTATGCCCAATTTTGAAATCTTCAAAATATTTATCAAACATACCATAGTCTCCTTACTTTTAAATGAATTGATAACAAAGTCCTAACATATCGAATAGCGTTTTAAACTTGAAGTCATTGATATTATTAGGATATATTATCGGCAGATAAAGCCTCGTTATTTGTAGAAATCTCCTTGACTTCCTCATCGTTTTCAAACATTGCGCTCGATTCTTGTTTAGTAAGAAGTGAGATTATTACAAAAGATACTGCCGAAATAATGAAGGCAATTGCACCGGTATCTAGAGCAGGGACATAAATTTCTTTTATCTTTAAAATGTATAAACCTACACTTAAAGTAAGCCCTAGAGAAGCTGACCAAATGGCACCTATTCGAGTTGCTCTCTTCCATAGGATCCCAATACTAAGTACTGGAACTAGAGATGCAGAGAAAATACCCCAAGAAGCATTTCCTAACCATCCTACAAGATCAGGAGGATTGATTGATAATACAAACGTTAATAGTATAACGACAATTGTAACCATCCTTGATAAAGCAAGTTCTTTTCTCGGTGGCAGTGCCTCGCCCTTTTTAATAATTTGTTGATAAATATCCCGGACAATCGAGGAGCTAGCTATTAAAAGAAAGGCCTCACTTGTTGACATGATCGCTGCCATAACCGCTGCAAAGATGATGCCAGCAACAAGTGGTGAAAAGAAATTCTCAATGAACATTGGTGCAACCATATCAGGTGATGCCGGTGCAGGCATTTCCCCACGTTCAACCATAACTCTCGAATACATACCGGAAAAAATGAGCAAACTAGAAATTGCATATGTTGCTGCAGAGATAATACAAGCCCATTTTAGCATTGAAAGCTTCCGTATCATATAAAATTTTGAAACAACATGTGGTTGACCTTGGTGTCCAATAACATATATAAAAAAGTAGGATATAAAAGCAAAGACACCGATCGGTCCAACTGTATGATAGGCTTGAACCATATCAGGATTAATCGCTGAAAGTTCAGTATTTAGTTGCGTCATTCCCCCGACCATCTTCATACCTCCGATGAATACGATTAAGGAACCAACAATCATGACTAACATTTGAACAAAATCAGTCCATACTGCACTAATCATACCGCCACCAACAACATAAAATGTTAAGATCACAACCCCGATAAATAATGCTAGTTTATAATCAACCCCAAGAACTGTTTGTAACATATTACCTAATGCTTTGTATTGCGCCATTTGATACCCAATGGCTCCTCCTAAAATTGCAAGAGCAGCAATTCCTCGCACGGCTTTACTGTTATATCGAACTTCTAATAGGTCAGGGATTGTTAATGCACCAAATTTCTGGGTAATCCTCCGCATTGGTTTTGCAAGAATAAAAAAACTTACAAATATGCCCGCGGTAGCAAAGATAGAAATCATTAACATTGGATAACCATTCTGATATGCAAGGCCGGGTAAGCCGATAAATCCAAAACCAGACATAGTAGTCGAGGAAATCGCTAAAGCAACCATCCATGGGCCAAAACTACGTCCCCCGGTGTAAAAAGTATCCATGTCCTTTTGCTTCTTCATTGACACAAAACCAATGACTAAAATAACGAGCAAGTAAATTATTCCAATCGTTAAAATCATTAGGCTTCCTCCCTTTTCTCATTTTTAAATGCAAATACACCCCATAGGCAGGAAGAAATAAGTGCTAATGGCCAAAAAACAAACAGCATAATCGACATACTTGGAGCTAAACCAAACATTAAAAATCCCCCTTCAAAATGAATTCTACTAGTTTATTGATCAATAAATCGAGGTTCTCGTTTTTCGATGAAGGCTTTTACTCCTTCTCTAACATCCTTCGTCTGGAACACATGTCCAAAATTCATCGCCTCAGTAACTAACCCTTGCTCCAACGTTTGTTCGAAGCCGTCATCTATTGATTGCTTTGCATACCTTAAAGTTGATTGCGAATATTTACAAATCTTTTTTGCTAGTTCCGTTGCCATTTCCAAAGCCTTCCCCTTTTGGACAACCTGGTTAACTAATCCGATTTCTTTCGCTTCTATAGCTGTTAATGGTTCACCTGTGAAAATCATTTCTTTTGCTTTCGATTTTCCAACGAGTCTCGAGAGTCTTTGGGTTCCTCCCGCACCTGGGAATAAACCAAGTTTCACTTCTGGTAAACCAATTTGAACTTGCTCTTCAGCAATACGGATATCGCAACATAAAGCAAGTTCACATCCTCCACCTAATGTTAGGCCGTTGATTGCAGCGATTGTTGGTTGGGGCAAACTTTCAATTTTATTAAGCGGCTTTTGAAGCCATAGTGACTTTTCTTTTGCCAATTCCTCCCCTTTACCCATCCAATCCGGGAATTCTTTAATATTTCCACCGGCTACAAAGGCTCGGTTCCCTTCCCCAGTAACAATTACAACTTTCACTGAAGAATCACTACTAATCTCGTCGGTAATAATTTTCAATTGTTCGATGACATCTGCACTTAAAACATTTAACGGAGGATTGTTAATCGTAATTATCGCAATACTATCTTCCATAGACCAAGAAACAACTCGGACTTCTTTATCCATAATCTTTACTCACTCCTATATTTCTAAAATAAATAATTAGTAAAACAATATTATGAAATATGGCTATATTGTTTACGAAGAATAAACTTTTGTACCTTACCAGACGGTGTCCTTGGAATATTATCGACAAAGATTACCTTTTTCGGCTTTTTATAACTTGCTAAGTGTTCCTTGCAATATTCAATAACTTCATTTTCTGATAAGGAGGCTCCCGCTTTTTTAACGATAACTGCACAAACGGCTTCAATAAATTTCGGATCAGGAATTCCTATTATGGCTACTTCCTTAACAGCTTTATGGCGATATAAGACATCTTCAATCTCTGCAGAATAAATATTCTCGCCTCCGCTTCTGATCATATCCTTCTTTCTACCTGCTATTGTTAAATACCCATCCTCGTCAAATTTCCCTAAGTCTCCTGTTTTACACCAACCATTCACAAACGTTCGCATTGTTTCCTCAGGTTTCCGCCAATATCCTTCTGATACAGCGGGGCTTTTAATAAGAATTTCACCAACCTCACCGATGGGTACCGGTATAAGATTGTCGTCAACAATTTTTATTTCTGTAAGTGGCAATGGCTTTCCAACTGTATGGCCTTTTTCAAAAGCATCATCCGGATCAAGTGCTGCTGCTATTGGTTGTCCCTCCGTTAACCCGTAAACTTGAACAACTCCAATATTTGGAAATTTTCTTTTCAATTTTTCTATGGCCCATGGCATTAGTGGATCCCCACCGGTATAAATTGTCCGTAATGATTGGAGTTCATAGCTATCAATGTCTGTTAAATTTAACATTTCGTAAATCATAAATGGGAATAAGAAGCAAACGCTTACATTCCTTCCTTCAATAACCGAAAGCACTCTCTTAATATCGAATCCTTGACTTTTTGTAATAATCACTGTACCGCCCATCATCATTACCGGTAAGGCTATATCTTCCATTGCCCCTACATGGTAAAGCGGACCTGTTGTCATCGCAACATCATTTTCTGTAAATTTCCACTTGATAGCCTGAATTGTAGAAAACCAGAAAGTCGTATTAT
Source organism: Guptibacillus hwajinpoensis (assembly GCA_016841285.1). Lineage (GTDB taxonomy): Bacteria > Bacillota > Bacilli > Bacillales > Bacillaceae_J > Schinkia. The sequence continues at coordinate 5,180 of JAENZK010000264.1, forward strand.
GAGTCCAAATTGCTCCTTTCGGTCTCCCTGTTGTTCCTGACGTATACATCAGCATTACAGGGTCCGTTAGTTTTATATGGTTTTGGTCTTCCTTAATCTCTGAACCACTTCTTAAAATGCTAAAAGACTTTGACCAATTAGGGATTGTTTCATTCTCATCTGCTAAACATAAATAATGATTAACAGGAGTATTATGATAAATTGGTTCTAATTGATCAACTAGTTTAGAATGGAAACAAACGATTTTTGATTGTGAATCATTGAGAGCGTATTCCAGTTCAGAACTTGTAAGCCTAAAATTTAGACGAACTGCAATTGCGCCAATTTTTCCGATTGCAAAATAAAGACCGAAATATTCAAGACAATTGTATAGCAAGAGTCCTACACGGTCGCCTTTTTCAACGCCTAATTCAGTTAGTTTATTGGCATATGAATTAGAAATTCGATTTAGTTCTTCATATGTCCATGCTCTTCCTGCTTCTTCCTGTACTGCAATTTTGTTTTTGTTTGCATTACTAAAACCTAATGCCATTTTTCTTGTGAAAACATCAACATCCATATAAATAATTCCCTCCTTATTATTTTTTTCAATGTTAATTGCAAGATTTGTGCCAATAACTAAAAGACAAAAACTTCCTCAAAATAATGGAACTTAAGAGATTATTAGATTTTATTCATTTCTGTATTTTCGGAATATTAAATCTAATTTTCTTTGTATAACTACCTGTATTTCAATGAAAAGTAAAAAATTCCGATATTTCGTAAAAATTCTGAAATATCGGAATTAATGAATATTGTATTTTTTTATTTTTTCATATAAAGTGGAGCTTCCTATTTTCAGCAGTTTTGCTGCCTGATTTTTATCATTCAAACATTTTTTTAATGTTCTTTCAATTATTTGTTTCTCTGTTTCTTCAATTATATCTTTTAAACTCTTCTCTATATATGGGTCATTAATGTGTGTAATCAAATAATCCGGTAAATCATTAACACCGATAACTTCATTGTCAGCCAGATGAACGCTTGCATTTATTACATTTTCTAACTCTCTAATGTTTCCCGGCCAATCATATTGTCCAATTATCTTTAATGCTTCTTCATTAATCGAGAGGACTCTCTTTCCAATTTGCCTTGATATCTTCATTATAAAATGGTCAATAAGAAAAGAAATATCTTCGCGTCTATCACGTAACGGCGGGATGAATAATTGAAAAGAATTAATTCGATAATATAAATCTTCGCGAAACTTCTTATCCTTAATTAGTGTTTCTAACGGATGATTTG
>JAENZK010000265.1 GCA_016841285.1 Guptibacillus hwajinpoensis
ATGTCCGAAAAGCAGTATATCAAGTAGATGAATCAATGAAAGAAAAATTCCCACCAAAAACGACTTCTAACGAAGTAAATGATGAATTGGATTATTGTCGTCAAGTCATTACAGTTATTGAAACTGAGCCAGAAATCGCTGAGATTCCTGCAGTCAAAGAAAAATTAAACGTACTAAAAGAAGTTGTAGAAGATTATGCAGAACAACTAAGTTATTCAAATGATCCAGATGCACGTGTCGGACACAAAACAGCTGATTCTTCTTTTTTTGGATTTAAAACACATATAGCTATGAGTGATGAGCGAATTATTACAGCTGCTATGGTTACTACTGGAGAGAAAAGTGATGGAAAATACTTAAAAGACCTTGTTCAGAAAAGCAAAAAAGCAGGAATGACAATTGATAGAATCATTGGTGATACAGCTTATTCAGAGAAGGATAATATCCAATATGCAAAAACCGAAGAATTTCAACTAGTATCTAAACTAAATCCACTGATCACACAAGGTGGACGTGCTAAAGAGGATAAGTTTGAGTTTAATAAAGATGCAGGTATGTACGTTTGTAAAGCAGGTCACATGGCAATACGAAAAGCACGAACAGGAAAGAAAAATCAAGGAAAAAATCAAAAAGACACCTATTACTTTGATATTAAAAAATGTAAAGTATGTCCGTTTCGTGATGACTGTTATAAAGAAGGAGCAAAAAGTAAAACATATTCAGTTTCATTAAAATCCACTGAACACAAGGAACAAGAAGCATTTCAAAACACCGAAGAGTTTAAGGAACATGCACGCTCTCGTTATAAAATTGAGGCAAAAAATAGTGAATTAAAACATAGACACGGGTATGAAACGGCATCATCTGCGGGTCTATTTGGTATGGAAATTCAAGGAGCCACAGCGATATTTGCAGTTAACCTCAAGCGGATTCTGAAACTCCTTAATGAAAGAGAATAAAAAAAGAAAAGGAAAAAGGCAATTTTTCGCCTAAAAAGGAGACGGAAAATTGCCTTTTTGTATCCATTGTAGATTACAGAAATAAAAAACGTAAGTTTTTCAGTGGCCTCCCAAATTGGTTGGGGGCCTTTTCCTTTAATTGGGTGTACTCTAGTTGCTTTTTAATGAATGAGAATAATGTACATGTAAGACAATATATCTTATATAAGAGAAAAAGTAACACATATAAGTGTAAATTAAACATATATGTAAAAGTAGATTGTAATTGAAATTTTATAACGCTAGTACAACTATAGGAAAAGGCGTGAAGCGTGATGAATGTGATTACAACATTGACGGACAAAAGAGAAGAAAAGCGCATTGCCTTTGAGCGAAAAGTTCTGAGGGAGCTCTCAATTAATAAGTTAAAAGAAAAAGTGAATGTATATTTTTCTCCTTATTTTCGCTCACAATCCATTTTTTCAACCGCCATTGAAGATGGAAGTGTTGATATTGCAATTGAGCTCTATATATTGGGAGCTAAAATGAGCCGGTTTGGATACTTTGGGGAAACTGAGGAACAAGTCAGAGCAAGATGTGCGGATGAAATTAAGTATTATACTGATTGCCTTTTTGAGTATTTGCAGTATTGGGGGGCAGCCAGCGGCAATGATTTAGTTAACGAATCTATTTTTCTGGCAGCGGAGCAATTTACCTCCTATTGGTGGAACGAAGGCTTTCGAAAAGGTGAATTGAGATATAAAATGCGTCTGCATTAGAGGTGTCCAAAATTTCTTTCATATTTGTCCATTTTGTCCCATATAGTGAAGTAGGAAATGCTTCGGAGGGACCACAAATATGAAGAGAAAAATCCAAATTTTAGTTTTCGTTTCAGGATCAGTGCTGTTGTTTTTCTTATTTCAATACCAGTTTTCAATTAATAATACTTGGGATTCTTGGAGTTTACCTTTATCAGGGAAAATTATTATAGTCGACCCTGGACATGGATACCCTGACCCTGGAGCAGGCCCAGAAGGTGCTTTTGAAAAGGATATAGCATTTAATATATCTTTACTCTTAAGAGATTATCTCCAAGAAGCGGGTGCACTTGTTATTATGACAAGGGAAGATGATTTTGATTTAGCTGATAAGGATTTAAAGGGTTATAGCAAAAGGAAAACGCAGGATTTATTGCGGCGGGTGGAGCTAATCAATAAGTCAGATGGAGATTTGCTAGTATCTGTTCATCTTAATTCATTACCATCGTCTAGATGGAGTGGAGCCCAAACCTTCTATTACCCGCGATTTGAAGAGAATAAGCTATTGGCAAAAATGATTCAAAAGGAAATGGAAACAAATCTTGAAAACACGGTCAGGCATGCTAAAGCTATTAATCACGTTTATGTATTAAAGGAGGCGGAAATGCCTTCTGTATTAGTGGAAGCAGGATTTTTATCTAACCCCGGGGAACGAGAACAATTAAAATCAAAGACCTATCAAGATAAGATTGCAGTAAGCATTTACCAAGGGATTTTACGATTATACACAGAGAATCCGAAACTTAAAAAACCTTCTCCCCAATAGAAGGTTTTTTTCTATTATCAATGTGTTATAATCGTAATGTTAAAATAATTTATTAGGTGGTGGGTTTTTTGTTAACTAATGAACAAGTAAGAGACATACTAGGTAAGATTAAGGACCCTTATTTACATAGAACACTGGCCGAAACGAACGGTATAGAAGAGATCAGTATAAAAGAAGAAAAGAATCATGTTAGTGTTAAGATTGCCATAGCTCAAGCGGGCACGAAGGATCAGATGGAAATTCAGCAGCAGGTTGTCCAAGCATTAAAGAATGGTGGCGCCAATACTGTTGGTATTCGAGTAAACCAGCTGCCTCCAGAGGTTGTAGCAAGTATGGCCCCTGCAGACGAGCAAAAATCCATCTTAGCTCCAGGTAGTGGTACAACATTTATTGCGATTGCGAGTGGAAAAGGTGGAGTTGGAAAATCAACTGTCTCCGTTAACCTTGCTGTAGCATTAGCTAGATTAGGCAAAAAAGTAGGTCTTGTGGATGCTGATATTTATGGTTTCAGTGTACCTGACATGATGGGAATCGCTGAACGCCCACAAGTTCAAAATGAACGCATTATGCCGGTTGAACGCTTTGGTGTGAAGGTTATTTCTATGGGCTTCTTTGTAGAAGATAATGCACCGATCATTTGGCGTGGCCCAATGTTAGGTAAAATGTTAAATCAGTTCTTTACAGAAGTAGAGTGGGGCGAGCTTGATTATTTATTATTAGATCTACCTCCAGGAACAGGAGATGTAGCATTAGATGTTCATCAAATGATTCCACATTGTAAAGAGATTATCGTCACAACTCCACACCCAACAGCAGCCTTTGTTGCTGCCCGTGCCGGTGCTATGGCGTTAAAGACAGACCATGAACTATTAGGTGTTATTGAAAATATGTCTTACTTCGAAAGCAAAGTAACAGGTGAAAAAGAGTATATCTTTGGTAAAGGCGGAGGACAAAAGCTTGCTGAAGATTTAGATGTAACTTTATTAGGACAAATTCAACTTGGTCAACCTGAAATTGATGAAAATGATTTTGCTCCATCGATTTATGATGAAAATGATAAAATTGGTAAAGTATATATTGAAATTGCTGAACAAGTTGTTCAACTTGCTGGAAAATAAAATTGCATCAATAAAAAATGTCAGGCTGGATTGCCTGACATTTTTTATTTTCGACGGAAGTTTATTGGCCACCGCCGCCGCCGCCACCGCCACCACTGTCACCGCCGCCGCTATCACCACCACCACTACTGCCGCCTTCTTTGCCTTGTCCTTGTTTTTGTAGTTCTTCAGCGCCCTTAATTAAAAGGTCTTGCATTTTAGCTTTAAATAGCGGACTATCAACAGTTTCAATCATGACAGTTTTCATTTGTTCACGATACTTTTGTGTTTTCATGGCATCAGTTATTTGTTTTTCCATTTCGGGATTTTTTAATATTTCAATCATAGCAGCTTGATAATCTGGATCCTTCATTAACCCTTTCAAAAGCTTTTCATGTTCTTTTTGCATTGATTTTGCAAAGGTTTCTACAAACTTTGGATCATCAAATTGCTTTTTCCAGAAATCTTCAGCTTCCTTTGAGGTGAGAGCCCCTTTAATTGTTTCCTTAACAACCATTTCATCCATTATAAGCTTCGCTTTTGTTTTTTCATCATTTAATACATCTTCAATAGCCTTTTTTCCTTCATCCGTTTTGAGGATATCTACGACCAATTTTTTTGTCCCCTCATAATCAGCCGATTGTCCGTTTCCCTGATCAGCAGGTGCACAGCCATTCACTAAAATTAATAATAGAAGCACGAGGAGCATTGGGGATATTCTTTTCATAATTAAAAAGCTCCTTTCAATAAAGATTCCTACTTTTAGGATGATAAGAAATTCAAAAATTATACGTTTTCTTGTTCTAGCTTTTTATGGGAGTGCTTGTTACAATTAAAAAGGATTGGAGGCTTAAAAAGTGACGAGTCGAAATTGGGTATACTTATTTTTAACTACATTAATAATCGGTGCAGTTAGCACAATATTCGTTGGCTTTGCAGTCGAGTGGAGTAAATATTCTGTTTTCTTTACGACACTGAATATTGTTGAAATTTTATCTATTGCGATTTGGTTTATCGGAGTTGGCTTTATCTTTAGTTTGATCAGCCAAGCCGGATATTTCGCTTACTTAACTGTTCACCGTTTCGGTCTTGGGATGTTTAAATCCTTATGGGGACCAGTTCAAATTTTATTAACTGCATTTGTATTATTTGACTTTATCTATCTTCGTTATACCACCTTTGCAAAAGAAGGGGATTCACTAATTTCTTATGTAATTCCAGCCGTGTTAATCCTAGTCTATGGATTGATCGTTGCTTATTATAAAATGAAACAAACAAACCGGACGGCTTTTATACCAGCCTTATTTTTTATAACAGCTGTTACCATTATCGAATGGGTACCGGCGCTTCGTGCAAATGAAAAGGACTGGCTATTATTAATGATTTTTCCTCTCCTTATTTGTAATACTTGGCAATTATTCATATTGTATAAACTGAATCAAAAAAGCAAAAAAAGCTGATCGCATTTGATCAGCTATTTTATTTCTGAGCTTCTTATTTCAGCGTTTGAAATTAATTCATCAACTGTTACGCTTTGAAGGCTTTTGGACTTCAATCCTTTGATAATAAGTGGTAATGCTTTATGTGTTTGGGTTGCGGAATCCGATGCATGAAGTAAAATGATATCGCCAGCGCTTACATTTGGGACAACATTTTCTACGATCTTTTCAACCCCTGGGTTAGTGTAATCCTTGGAGTCGACACTGTAATGAACAATAGAATAACCATAGCTATCTGCAATCTTTAAGACTTTTTTATTAAAATTCCCATTAGGTGTACGGAGAAGCTTGATATCCTTAATCCCTAATTTTTTAAATGTTGTATCGGCAAGCAGAATATCCCTTTTAATTTTCTTTTCATCCCAATCCGCATAATTTCGGTAATGGTATCCCATGCTACCAATATCATGTCCTTCTTTCACAATTCTTTCTACGACTTGGGGGTGTCTTTCAGCCCAAGAAGCAGAGATAAAAAATGTAGTATTTTTAACGCCCTCATTCTTTAGCACGTCCAATACTTTATCAGGCTGTTCATCACCCCAGTTTATATCGAACGTAAGAGCAATATTTTTTCCTGATTTTTCCCCTTTATAAATGGCCATCGGACCTTCCTTAATAGAAAAGACAGACTGTTGCTGATTCCCCATATACAATATACTAGCTGTAAAAAAAGCAGCTATGATAATAATAAGAGATTGTTTAAGCCTCTTACCATTAACCACATAAAAAAAATTCATAAAGAATCCTCCTCCAACAAATAATCGATGGTAATAAATATGCGAATTTGGACAAGACTATGAATAATTTTTCTATAGTGATAAATATTATCATTACAAATTAAATTTTGGGGAATAAATAGTATAAATTCAAATTCGAGGTGACGGTATGCTAGCATTTTTAGTCAATAGAAGAGAGATTAAAGAACTAGAGTATTTATTAAAGAGAGAGATGGAAGAAATCCTTCATGATCTGAATGATTCAAGGATTGATCAAATTGTAAAGCATGCAATGGAAGACCGTTATCAAGTTTTATTTAATTTTTTTAAAAGATTTGCCTCTGAAAAAGACTGTTGTAAGTACGTAAGAACGAAAAAGTTTAAGGGAAATGAGATGGTTAAATAACATAAAAATTATTGTTGACTTTAATAAAATTTCTTGATAATATATTAAAGTCCCAAGCAAGTCGTTAGAAAGTAAATAAAAAACTTATTGACTTCTACGAATGAACTTGGTATAATAAAAAACGTCGCTGAAATTAATTGCGACAGCATTAAAATGGTCTTTGAAAACTAAACAAAATGTCAAGCGTGCAAATAAAGTTGAACCATAGAGTT
>JAENZK010000266.1 GCA_016841285.1 Guptibacillus hwajinpoensis
CAGGATTCTTTGGATTTTCACCTGAAGGAAATCTCGTGACATTTTCCAGAGGGGGGTCAGATATTACTGGTTCAATCATTGCGGCAGGTGTAGATGCTGAACTATATGAGAACTTTACTGACGTTGACTCAGTTTTTGTGGCAAATCCTAATATTGTTGACAATCCGAAAGAAATCAAGGAATTAACATATAAGGAAATGCGCGAATTATCTTATGCTGGTTTTTCAGTTTTCCATGATGAGGCTTTAATACCAGCCTTCCGTGCCGGCATCCCAGTATGTATTAAAAATACGAATAACCCTACAGCACCTGGTACTTTCATTGTTGCTGAAAGGGATTTCTCAAAAGACCCTGTAGCAGGAATTGCAAGTGATTCAGGATTTTGTAGTATCTATGTAAGCAAATATTTAATGAATAGAGAAATTGGTTTTGGACGTCGCTTATTGCAGATTTTAGAAGATGAAGGGATTTCTTATGAGCATATGCCATCAGGCATTGATGATACTTCCATCATTCTTCGTGAGAACCAGCTAAGTGATGAAAAAGAACAACGGGTGTTAGACCGTATTAAAACAGAATTAAATGTTGATACAATTTCTATTCGCCATAACCAAGCAATGATTATGGTTGTTGGAGAGGGTATGACAAGCTATGTTGGCATATCAGCAAAAGCTACTGCTGCATTTGCTCATGCGGGGGTCAATATTGAGATGATTAACCAAGGTTCTTCAGAGGTAAGTATGATGTTTGCCATTGCAGAGTCTGATGCACCAAAAGCTGTTGTTGCATTGTACAATGAATTTTTTACAAATGCTAATCAAGAAGAGCTTCCATTAGTTTTAAAATAATTAGAAAAGCGCAAGCGCCCGTTCAGCGACGTATAAACTGGAGCACATCGACTGAGATAAAGGAAACACGGCGAACGAATGTGAGTCGATGTTGACTTATCGTAGGGAGGTGGGTGAAGTTTACTAGTCGCTGGGCGCTGGAGCTAGACAATGAAAGAAAAGGTCGTTAGCGATTAGCTAACGACCTTTTCTTACGCTTTCTTATTTTGAAATTTTGGTTGAAGTTTTTTTCTTTTTTTATCCCGGTAAAAAATAAAACCAGCTACAAATAGTAATCCTAACAAGAACAATAATAATCCGATTAAAAATTGCATCCATAAAAATGGTATATGGAGTTGTTCAATACCAAAGATTGTATCTCGCATCAGCTTGAAGCCGATTACTGCAAGAATACCAGGAATTGCTACTACTAATAAAGCAATAAGTCTGCTCATATCAAAATCCCTTTCAAAATCAACTTCGTAATGAGATAAGTATAACACGGGATAATAAAAGAATTAAGATAAAAACCATTGATTTTTTTTCATTTATTAGAGATGATTATATAAATGAAGAATTTTGCACGATTATTTCCTAAGGGGTGAAATAAAATGCAAAACCTAAATCAATCCGATGTTCACGCGAAAATGTTGGAGGCGATCATCCAATCATCAGATGAAGCGATCTCGGTCGTTGATGAACATGGAACTGGAATTATCATCAATCCTGCTTATACAAGATTAACTGGTTTAACTCGGGAACAGGTTGTTGGAGAGCCGGCAACTGCGGATATTTCAGAGGGAGAAAGTATGCATTTCAAGGTATTGCAGACTAGAAAACCAGTTCGAGGGGTTAGGATGAAGGTCGGTCCAAATGGGAGAGATGTACTTGTAAATGTAGCACCCATTATCGTTGATGGGAATTTAAAAGGCAGCGTTGGAGTCATCCGCGATGTTTCAGAAATTCAAGCATTAACAGAAGAACTACATAGGGCGAGGCAAATTATTCGTACGTTAGAAGCAAAATATACATTTGAAGATATTATTGGCTCCTCGGACGAGATGCATTTTGCAGTAGAACAAGCGAAACTAGGTGACAAAACACCGGCAACTGTCCTATTAAGAGGGGAATCTGGTACAGGTAAAGAGCTTTTTGCCCACGCTATCCATAATGAAAGTAACCGAAAGTACAACAAATTTATTCGCGTTAATTGTGCAGCCATATCGGTTTCACTACTAGAAAGTGAATTGTTCGGATATGAAGAAGGTGCATTTTCAGGTGCAAAACGGGGTGGCAAGCGGGGGTTATTTGAGGAAGCTAATAATGGAAGTATTTTTTTGGATGAAATTGGTGAATTATCTACGGAAACTCAAGCGAAACTATTAAGAGTGTTGCAAGAAAATGAAATTGTAAGGGTTGGCGGAACAAAACCTATACCAATTAATGTTCGTGTAATTGCGGCTACTAATGTAAATCTTGAAAAAGGTATGGCCGAAGGAAGGATTCGTGAAGACTTATATTATCGAATAAATAAGCTGCCGATTCAAATCCCTCCATTACGTGATCGGAAAGAGGACATTCAATTACTATGCTACCATCTTCTAAAAAAAATAAATCAAGACTATGGGAGAAATGTTGAAGGTTTAACGGATGCTGCCCTTGAGTATTTATCAAGTTATGAATGGCCTGGTAATGTAAGGGAACTTGAAAATATATTGGGAAGAGCGATTATTAATATGAACTTTACTGAAGTTATTATTGATGTTCATCATATCCCCCATTTAGAGACAAAAATGATTTCTAAAACAGAGATAATTGTCCCAATTGAAATAAATTTAGAAAATTCGCGGACACTCTCAGAGATGATCGAAGAATTTGAAGCAAAAGTAATCTATTCTGAATTAAATAAAAATAAAGGGAATAAAACAAAGACTGCAAAGAATTTAGGAATTTCCCTTAGAAATCTATATTACAAAATTGAAAAGCATAAAATTGCATATAATGGCATGCAATAGAATGCATTATTGCACTTTTTTGCATTGTTAGAAATCTGTAAAATAAAGCGCTTTCAACAATATGTTATTGGCACATTAATTGCATCATAGAAGATTAATGGAACCGTTCAGCTAAGGGAATAACATAGGGGGAAGTAAATTGGAAATTTTTAAATACATGGAAAAGTATGATTATGAGCAGTTAGTTTTTTGTCAGGATAGAGTGTCAGGTTTAAAAGCGATCATTTGTATTCACGATACTACCCTTGGACCAGCACTGGGTGGAACACGGATGTGGACTTATGAATCAGAAGAAGCTGCTATTGAAGATGCGTTACGCTTAGGTAAAGGAATGACATATAAAAATGCTGCGGCAGGTTTAAATTTAGGTGGGGGGAAAGCTGTTATCATCGGTGATCCTAGAAAAGATAAAAATGAAGCTATGTTCCGGGCATTCGGCAGGTTCGTTCAAGGATTGAATGGAAGGTATATTACCGCCGAAGATGTAGGTACAACGGTGGCTGATATGGATTTAATTCATGAAGAAACGGATTATGTTACAGGTATATCCCCGGCATTTGGATCGTCAGGAAATCCATCACCGGTTACGGCTTATGGAGTTTATCGGGGCATGAAGGCTGCTGCTAAGGAAGCATTTGGCACCGATTCGTTGGAGGGAAAAACGATTTCTGTCCAAGGTGTAGGTAGTGTTGCCTATACACTTTGCGAGTACTTGAATAAAGAAGGTGCAAATCTAATTGTTACTGATATTAATAAAGAAGCAGTACAGCGGGCTGTTCTTGATTTTGGTGCAAAGGCCATCGATCCAAATGATATTTACAGTGTAAACTGTGATATCTATTCCCCATGTGCACTTGGCGCCACGATCAATGATCAGACGATCCCGCTATTAAAGGCAAAGGTCATTGCTGGTTCTGCTAATAATCAGTTGAAGGATGAACGGCACGGTGCCCGCCTTCATGCATTAGGTATTGTTTATGCACCAGATTATGTGATCAATGCCGGTGGCGTTATTAATGTAGCAGATGAACTTTATGGATATAACAGAGACCGTGCAATGAAAAAAGTAGAAACGATCTATGATAATATTACAAAAGTTATTGAAATCTCAAAGCGGGATGGGATTCCAACGTACATGGCAGCAGATCGACTAGCGGAGGAACGAATTGAAAAAATGCGACATTCTCGCAGTCAATTTCTACAAAACGGCAAACATATTATAAGTCGTAGAAAATGATAAGAAAAGCGCAAGCGCCTTGCTCATCGCCGTACAAACTGGAAGGGCATCGACTGAGATATAGGAAACTTGAATGGCGCAAGCCATTCTTAGTTGACTTATCGTAGGGAGGTGACCTGAAGTTTTCTAGGCGATAGGCGCTGGAGCTGGACAATAAGAAAAGCGGAAGCGCCCGATTAGCGACGAAAAAACTGGAGCACGTCGACTGAGATAAAGGAAACACGACGAGGCTTCGGTGAGTCGATGTTGACTTATCGTAGGGAGGCGGGGGAAGTTTTTCGAGTCGCTGGGCGCTGGAGCTGGACAATGGTGCACAATATTTAGAATAGGGGGAGAAATGATGGCGACAGAATATGATCTCGTTATACTTGGTGGAGGTACAGGTGGTTATGTTGCGGCAATAAGAGCTGCACAGCTTGGTTTAAAAACAGCAATTGTTGAAAAGGCAAAACTAGGTGGCACGTGTCTACATCAAGGGTGTATTCCGAGTAAAGCACTACTCCGAAGTGCGGAAGTGTTTGCAACAGCAAAACGCGGCGAAGAATTTGGAGTGATTTTATCTGATGTTAAGCTTGACTTTCCAAAAGTACAGGATCGAAAACAAAAAATCATCGATCAACTCGTTCGTGGAATAGAGCATTTAATGAAAAAAGGAAAGATTGATGTATATGAAGGGATTGGTCGGATTCTAGGACCTTCCATTTTTTCACCAACTCCTGGTACAATTTCTGTAGAAATGAACAATGGAACAGAAAACGAAATGTTGATTCCAAAAAATGTAATCATCGCTACAGGTTCAAGACCAAGATCATTACCTGGTTTAGAAATTGACGGTAAATATGTAATGACCTCTGATGAAGCTTTAGCAATGGAAAACTTGCCAAACTCCATTATCATCGTGGGTGGGGGCGTAATTGGCATTGAGTGGGCTTCCATGCTTTCTGATTTCGGCGTAGACGTGACAGTTATAGAATATGCTGATCGTATAATCCCGACTGAGGACCATGAAATTTCGAAAGAAATGCAACGAATTATGAAAAAGAAAAAAATAAAAGTAGTGACAGGTGCTAAAGTTATGCCTGAAACCCTAGTAAAAGACAATGGCGTAACGATTGCGGCTGAAATTAAAGGTGAACAAAAAACATTCTCAGCAGAGACAATGTTAGTTTCTGTAGGACGGCAGGCCAATGTGGAGGATATTGGATTACAAAATACTTCTATCGAAGTTGAAAAAAGTGCTATTAAAACCAATCAATTTTATCAAACAAAGGAATCCCATATTTATGCGATTGGGGATGTAATCGGCGGTTTACAATTGGCCCATGTTGCCTCACATGAAGGGATTGTAGCGGTCGAACACCTTGCTGGAGAAAATCCTAGTCCGATTGACTATTCATTGATTTCAAAATGTATTTATTCAAATCCTGAAGTTGCAAGTGTAGGCCTCACAGAAGAGGAAGCTAAGGAAAAAGGATTTAACATAAAGACTGGAAAATTCATGTTTAAAGCTATTGGTAAAGCTCTTGTTTTTGGTGAATCAGATGGTTTTGTGAAATTAGTAGCAGATCGTGATACGGATGACCTTCTAGGTGTCCATATGATCGGTCCGCATGTAACGGATATGATTTCTGAGGCAGGACTGGCCAAAGTTTTAGATGCAACACCATGGGAGATTGCACATACCATACATCCGCACCCAACACTATCTGAAGCGATTGGGGAGGCTGCATTAGCTGTTGATGGAAAGGCAATACATGGTTAGAAAAGCGGAAGCGCCTGTTTAGCGACGAAAAAACTGGAGCACGTCGACTGAGATAAAGGAAACACGACGAAGCTTCGCTGAGTCGATGTTGACTTATCGTAGGGAGGCGGGGGAAGTTTTTCGAGTCGCTGGGCGCTGGAGCTAGACAATAAGAAAAGCGGAAGCGCCTGTTTAGCGACGAAAAAACTGGAGCACGTCGACTGAGATAAAGGAAACACGACGAAGCTTCGCTGAGTCGATGTTGACTTATCGTAGGGAGGCGGGGGAAGTTTTTCGAGTCGCTGGGCGCTGGAGCTAGACAATAAGAAAAGCGGAAGCGCCTGTTTAGCGACGAAAAAACTGGAGCACGTCGACTGAGATAAAGGAAACACGACGAAGCTTCGCTGAGTCGATGTTGACTTATCGTAGGGAGGCGGGGGAAGTTTTTCGAGTCGCTGGGCGCTGGAGCTAGACAATAAGAAAAGCGGAAGCGCCTGTTTAGCGACGAAAAAACTGGAGCACGTCGACTGAGATAAAGGAAACACGACGAAGCTTCGCTGAGTCGATGTTGACTTATCGTAGGGAGGCGGGGGAAGTTTTTCGAGTCGCTGGGCGCTGGAGCTAGACA
>JAENZK010000267.1 GCA_016841285.1 Guptibacillus hwajinpoensis
TCTTGGTATTTTAAATAATTCATCCGGAGGCTTTACCTCAGGGACAATGGGAACATTGGCTACTTTATAACGTTTATGTGCTAAATACATGGAAAGTGGCGTTTTTGATGTCCGTGAAACACCAATTAAAATGATATCAGCAGTTAGAAGCCCACGTGGATCTCGTCCATCGTCATATTTAACTGCGAATTCAATCGCTTCGATTTTGCGAAAATAATCGTCATCGAGCTTTCGCATTAATTTGGGCTGATATTTAGGGTTTTCATTAAACTTTTTGATAAAAGCTTCCATTAATGGGTTCAATAAATCAACCGCATAAATCCCCTCGTCTTTTGCTCTTTTATCTAAGTATTCTTTTAAGGTTGGAATAACGATGGTATAGGCAATAATGGCCGACCCATGCATCGCCATCGCTAATACATCTTCGATATCTTCAAAGCTCTCAACATACGTTTGCCGCTTGATCTCAACATAACCATTGTTAAATTGTGTTGCCACCGCTTTCACGACTAATTCTGCTGTTTCCCCGACTGAATCAGATACAATGTAGACTATTTCTCTGTTTTCCAATATTGCGATCACTTCCTTTGATGACTTTATGTTTTAATCTATTGCATGCATACACATTTATTGTATTATAATTCTGAAAACTTGTATTAACTTTTCAAAAAAATATCTAAAAATTTTATGACAGCAAAAAAGCTTGCAGAGAAAGTTACCTTCTCTACAAGCTTTCATTCTATACTAAACTTTTTTTGATTTGATATTGGGAACCAGGATGGTTTTCGGGCAGCTTGTTTTTGCCATCGCCAAACAGTTTTTCCCGGTATGTCCCTGCCTTATAATCGGCTTGAACAAGTCCTCGTTCTTGCAAAATAGGTACAACATAAGTAATAAAGTCTTTCATAGTACCAGGTGCAAGGGCATAGGCAATATTGAATCCATCTATTCCTGTTATACGAATCCAGTTCTCCATTTCATCGGCAATTTGCTCAGGTGTACCTACCGCAACAGGACCAAATCCACCGATTCCTGTTTCTATTGCAATTTCCCGGACCGTCCATTTTTTATTAGGGTTCGCTTTTGTATACCCCTCAAGGACAGATTGAATCGCGTCTGTTTCAATATATTCCAACTCCTGGTCTGGGTCATACTTAGAAAAGTCGATTCCAGTCCATCCTCCTAAAAGCGAAAGTGCGCCTTCATAGCTTATATACTTCTTTAGATCCTCATATTTGGCTTGAGCTTGTTCCTCTGTTTCACCAACGATCGGTGTGAAGATCGTAAAGATTTTAATATCTTCCTCACTTCTGCCTTGGTTCTTTGCTTCTTCCCTTATTTTCTTAACACTGCCCGCAACGATTTCAGGACTTAGACCATTTAAGAAAATACATTCAGCATGCTTGGCAGCAAATGCCCGGCCCTTTGTTGATGTTCCCGCTTGGAATAATACTGGTGTTCGTTGTGGTGATGGCTCGTTCAGATGGATCCCTTGAACATTGAAGTACTTCCCTTTATGTTCAACTGGATGTACTTTGCTGGGATCGGCATATATTCTTCTTTCTTTATCTTTTACAACAGCATCATCTTCCCAGCTTCCTTCCCACAGCTTATAGCAAACATCAACAAATTCTTCGGCAATGTTATACCGTTCATCATGGGCAATTTGTTTTGTTAAACCGAAGCTTTTCGCGGCACTGTTTAAGTAAGAAGTTACGATATTCCATGATACCCGCCCTTTTGTAATATGATCCAATGTTGATAAACGGTGTGCCAGCATGTATGGATATTCATAAGTTAAGGCATAGGTGACTCCAAAACCTAAATGCTTAGTTGCATGGGCCATTGCCGAAATAATTAATAGCGGATCATTCACCGGAACTTGAACAGCATTTGCGATGGCTGCATCCGGCTTTCCTTCATATACATCATAAACTCCAACAACATCCGCCAGAAAAAGACCGTCAAACTTTCCTTCTTCTAACAGCTGTGCTAACTCTACCCAGTAATCAATGTCTTTATAGCGGTCTGATTGATCCTCTGGATGTGTCCATAATCCCGGTGATTGATGACCAATACAATTCATATCAAAGGCATTTAAATAAACTCTTTTGCTCATGTTTAACTCTCCCCTATTTTTAGTTTACAAATCTGAATACTTGGTTTATTTATAGTCAGTTATATTTTCTTAATTTCATTAAAAAAGCCCCCCCTCTCAAAGAATGAGAGAAGAGACTTTGGAATCCAAAATAGTACGCCCTTCATTCTCATCTTCGGAATAGATCATTCCTCTGAAATTGGCACCGTGCATACTGCCGGTTGCCGAGGCTTCGCAGGGTCAGTCCCTCCACCTCTCTGGATAAGAATTGAAACATATTAAATTATAAGATCAAATGCGCCTTAGCGTATTTGCGCCCAGATTTTTTCGAGCTTGCTCGAAAAACTACCGCTGAAAATCTGAGGCATCCGCCGGAGGCTTAACTAAATTCAGTGACTTCTGAATTTAGTTAATAATTTAAAACTTAAATTCAATTTACTCTCGTTTACTATTTTTGTCAATTGATTTTTTGAAAAATTCCAAAAAAAACATTCCGCATTTATATCATGATTTTTTTAATTTGTGTGACAATGTTAACTCCATTATTTTCTATTATTCACTATAATTATATTAATAATAAACGTTCAATTTCGAGGTGAGTTCTTGATGATTAGAAAATTAACAAATCGCGAGTTAGTTTCTCAAATTGAAAGTATCTTGAAGGTGCAAAAGAAAGACAGAAACTTTTTTAATAACGAAAAGATTGAAGAGATTTATTTTCAATTAATTGAAGAGGAAAAAGCAAGGATCGGATTAGGACTTCGAAGCAGCCTAGAACTTTTACTGTTAACGGCTTTGATCAAAATTAAATTGATTTCTATTGGATTTAAGGATTCCTTTCATATGATGGTTGGCAAAAATCAACTTCATTAACATGGAGTAGATTTTTGCCTTTTGTTTTATCGGCTTGCGTGATATATATCACGCCATTCTCACTTTTTAACCGTTACATTTATTTATGATACAAATACTTTCAAGGAAGGTATATTACGATGTGTTGTACTCAAAATTGTAATCATCAATCATCTTGCTTACGGATTGTTCCGGTTTTTCAGGGCCTGGATCATGAAGAGCTTGTTACTATACAATCTGTAACTAATAGCAGTTGTTATAAAAAGGGAGATTATATTTTTCGTGAAGGGGAGCATTCTGACACTCTTTTTGTTGTACATGAAGGCTTAATCAAGCTATCAAAACTGAACGAAGAGGGAAAGGAACAAATTATTCGCCTACTATTTCCCGGGGACTTTTTTGGACAATTTGCGTTATTGCAAAATAGCGATCATTATGCTAACGCAGAAGCACTTGAACAAACAACCATTTGCTCGATTGAAAAATCAGCTTTTTTAGATACACTTGGGAAAAACCCGACAATGGCCCTTCACTTCATTAACGCTTTAAATAATCGTTTATTTTTGGCTGATGAATGGATGAGCTTGCTTAGCCTGATGGAGGTTGAAAAACGATTAGCAAGAGTCATTCTACTTTTTTTCGAGAAGGTGGAGGTTAGAAATAATGAGTTCGTTTTACCGATTCCGAAAAAGGATTTAGCTTCCTTAATCGGTACAACACCTGAAACACTAAGCCGCAAATTACTGTCATTTGCAGAACAAAAAATTATTGCAGTAAAGCAACGCAGAGTGATTCAGGTGCTTAATTTAGATACGCTAAAAGTATTAGCTGGTTTGTAATTATTCGTTAATTTTCACAGCCATAATTCGATAATGCTGTGGACCTAATTCGTTAATAATCGCATTCATTCCAAGAGAACTTAATGCATTGATTAACGGTTGGGCATAGAGTGGTAAATGAATTTCAAAAATGGTCCCAGCAGGAGCCTGATTTACGTAGTCCAAAATTTTCCCACGTGGATGTTCGCCTCTTTTAATATTTTCACGAACATCAATAATAGCTTTGTTTCCTTCTAATTTTACATCTAGCATATGGCACACTCCTGTTTAGTTTTTTGTATTTGATCAAATACATCTTTGTGTATTTGTTTCTTGATTTGCATTCAAAAAATCGATAACACGATTGGATTGAAGTGGTCTACTAAAATAGAAACCTTGAATCACATCACAAGATGATTTTTTTACATAGGATAATTGTTTATAGGTTTCTACTCCCTCAGCCACTACATTAAGTTTAAGATCATGGGCCATTGTCGTAATCGCTGCTGTCAACGCCTTGCTGCTCGGGTTTGAATCAATATCAAAAATAAAGGAGCGGTCGATTTTCAGCGTGTTAACCGGTAATTCTTTTAAATAATTTAAAGAAGAATAGCCTGTTCCAAAATCATCAATTGAAATTTGAACCCCGATGTCCCTTAACTGTTTCAGTACTGAAATAGCTGAATCAACATCATGGATTACAACACCTTCAGTGATCTCTAGTTCCAGGCATTCTGGATTAATAGAAGTTTCTTTAATAACCTCTTTAATTTTTTCAACCATATTTTTCTGTAAAAATTGTTGAGCTGACAAATTGACGGCAATGCGGAGGGAATCAAAGCCCGCATTTTCCCATTCTTTTAATTTCAAACAAGCATTTTTTAAAACCCAGTCTCCAATCGGAAGGATTAACCCTGTTTCTTCAGCAATCGGTATGAAATCTGAAGGTGGAATATTTCCTAGGTCCGGATGATTCCATCTTAACAATGCCTCAAAGCCGATGACCTTTTCGTTTCTTATATCCAATTGTGGCTGAAAATTAAGCGATAATTCGTTTCTCTCTAACGCTTTACGGAGGTTATTTTCAATGATGAGTCGTTCAAAACATCCAGCACTGACCTCAATATTTGCTTTTTCATACTGATTTCTTCCTTTTTTCTTTGCCCTGTACATGGCTGAATCCGCGTTTGTAAGAAGAATTTCATCATCATCTCCATCGTATGGAAATAGGCTAATACCAATACTAGTTGAGATATGGATTTCAATATCATGTAAAGTAAAAGGCTTAGAAAAACTTGAAACGATACTCTTGGCAATATTTTCAGCATCACCTTCATTCTGCAAATTCTGCAATACGCAAACAAATTCGTCTCCACCCATTCGAGCTAGAATATGTTCATCCCCGATGCTGTTTTTCATTCTTTCACAGGCTTGTTGCAATAATAAATCTCCATAAGAATGACCTAATGTATCATTTACAAATTTGAAACGATCAAGATCCATATATAAAACCGCAAAAATCTTATCATTCTTTTGCGAATCTACTAGAATATTTTTCAACTGTTTTTGTAATAAATAACGGTTAGGCAATTTAGTTAATGGATCAAGCTCACTTTTTTCATAGTTTGAAAGCATAATAATGGCATGTTTCGTGTCTCCATACTCGTCATTAATTGGATTGTAATTGATCCATTGCGTTACTGAACTGTTGTTTTTTAGCTTAAGCTCAATCTCCCCTTGCCAATTCATCGTTGTCTTGTTAGGCGCATTATGCAATAAATAATTGGCCTTTTGGTTGAGAATGTCGCTCTCGCTATAGCCGCTCCTTTTTAGAAAAGTTGAATTGGCAAATTGAATCATTCCGTCATTATTTATGATCAGTACGCCATCCTGTAATTGCTCTAGCGCATCTTTGTATAGGTGCAAGGTCTCCTCACCTCCAGTTCCCATCCTGCTATGTCGTTTATGATACTACGCTAATAAATAGAAGTAATTGATTTAAATCAAGGTTTTTATTTTGTAAGTTTGTGATAATGATTATCAGTAATAGAATGGAGCTGAATGGACAATTATGAATACGATGAATTTATTTACTTTTGAAGATATGAAAAAAATTAAACGAAATACTTTAGGAGAATCAGTGCCATTGGAGCTATTTCGCTCAGTACGATTAATTGGCATGTATCAAGGTTTGCCGATGAAAGGGAAAAATACGACGATGACGGTCGGCCGAAAAATTGGTGAGAGTATGCAGGTTTCCTCAATTGAAGAAGTATTGGAGTTGTTCCAACAATTGAAAATAGGAATTCCGCGGATTATTGAAAAGAACGACAATGAAATTCATGTCGCCATTGAGGATTGCTTCTGTGAAGGTCTACCCGTTCACGAGGGAAATATGGTTTGCGATTTAGAAGGGGCTATTCTCGAAGGTGCGTTATCTTCGATTTATGACGGTGAAATCCATGTCCGCGAAGTGAAGTGTAATGTTAACGGTGACGAAGATTGCGAGTACAAAATTAGATTTTCCTAACTGAAGGCGGGGGACAGGCACCATCCTCCAGTTGGTACGCCAGTAGGTGCGCCAGTTGGGCCGCTAGCGGTGCCTGGTGTATTAGATAATAATGTCGAAAGGTTTTTCTTGCAAAAATAAAAA
>JAENZK010000268.1 GCA_016841285.1 Guptibacillus hwajinpoensis
GAACAGCTGCTTCACAAATGCGCTCACGTAAGTCATCAGAAAGGGATATGCTAGGTGCAACCTCTACAACTTTTTGATGGCGGCGTTGAACGGAACAATCGCGTTCATACAAGTGAACAATATTTCCATATTGGTCACCTAGAATTTGAACCTCAATATGTTTTGGATTTTCAATAAATTTTTCAACATAGACTTCATCGTTACCAAATGAGGCTTTCGCTTCAGATTTCGCACGATTATAGCTTTCAACAAGCTCATCTTCACTGCGGACAATTCGCATTCCGCGTCCGCCGCCGCCTAAGGAAGCCTTAATAATGAATGGATAGCCAAATTGTTTTGCAAATGTTTTTACATCATCAACACTCGAAACAGGACCATCGGAACCAGGAATAACTGGAATATTTGCTAAAACAGCTTGGTGTCTGGCTTTTACTTTATCGCCGAACATCTCTAAATGTTTTTCTTTAGGTCCAATAAAAATAATTCCTTCTTCTTCACAGCGTTTAGCAAATTGAACATTTTCGGATAAGAAGCCGTATCCTGGGTGGATCGCATCAACATCATTTGCTTTAGCGATTTCGATGATTCCTTCAATATCTAAGTATGCATCGATTGGACTTTTATCCTCACCAACTATATATGCTTCATCGGCTTTGTATCGGTGGTAGGAGCCTGAATCCTCCTTCGAATATATAGCCACAGTACGTATTCCTAGCTCCGTACAAGCACGAAATACCCGAATTGCAATTTCTCCTCGGTTTGCTACGAGGACTTTTTGAATTTTTCTTTCTCCCATTACATCTTCTCCTCCTAAACAATAGATAGTTGTTGCTTATACAACAACACAAATTCTGTATATGATACAAAATATTTTAACAAAAGATTCGAAAAATATATATAATAAAAAATGTTTTACTTTGAAAAAAATTATATTCTTTATATTGTATGTTTTTTTTTATGATTTTAAAAGAAATAAATTGTGAAATTATAAACAAATTTCATATAAAGCAACAATAATATTGTTATAAAGGCAAAAAAGATTTACTATAAATTAAGAAGATTCTATTAAATATAATAAAAGGAAGTGTAAAAGTATGCCTTTAGTTCAGATTACTATCATGGAAGGTCGCACGCCTGAAAAAAAAGAACGTCTAATTAAAGAAGTAACGAATACAGTTTGTGAAACATTGGAAGCACCGATTGAATCTGTTCGTGTACTTATTAATGAAATTCCTTCTGCACATTGGGGAATAGCAGGTGAATCAGTAGAAAAACGCCGTGCAAAAATGAACTAATTAGGAGGGGATTAAATGAAATTAATAGAGAAGTTTTCCATTCCGAATGAGCTGGCGAAGAAAATGATTGAAGCTGCTGAAAATAAGGCAAAGGAATTGGGAGTCGCTGTTAATATTACGATTGTAGATGAAGGCGGAAATTTAGTAGCTTTCTCTAGAATGGATCATGCTCCACTTCTTAGTATCGGCATATCGCAAAATAAAGCATACACTGCTATTGGATTTAAGAAACCTACAGGTGATTGGTATCCAATGATTAAGGATGAGCCAGCACTATTAAACGGAATTGTACATACTCCGAAGCTAGTCATTTTCGGAGGTGGCTTCCCAATTACAGTTGATGGTCATGTCATTGGTGGTATCGGTGTTAGCGGTGGTAGTGCTGAAGAAGATGAAATGTGCGGTGAAGCAGCACTTCAAATTGTTCAACAATTAGTTTAAACAATTAGGGGGTATCTAAAGATAGCCCCTCTTTTAGTACCTTGTAAACAGTGAAATCGAATGTTAAAATTATTGTGAAATATGGAAACGTTTACTAAATATGGAGGGGAGGCTAGAAAAATGGAAAGAAATGCAACAGCCGTAACGGCACAGCAACTAATGGATGCGCTTATTGTGGTTACGCCATATATTGCTGATATTTTGCAAATCGATATGGGGTTTGCCGTAACAGACAAGGAAAAATTTATAATCCAAAAAGATGGGAAAACATTGAAATTGAATATTTCCCCCGGTGATCCTGTGAAACCTACTTCCGCATCCGCAGAAGCTATGAGAACGAAAAGGTATGTAGTTAAGAATACGGATGGTTCTTTATATGGAATACCGCTTAGACTTACCGGGTATCCAATTATAGACGAACAGAAAAATGTGATAGGCTCTGTAGGGATTGCTAGAAACATAGAAACTTGGACAGGCTTGAATAATAGTGCTGAAGAATTATTACAATCAAGCGGTGAGGTAGGTAATATTATCAATCAGTTTTTAGAAATTGCCTCCAAGTTAAATCAAGAAAGTGAAGTACTCCAAGAAAAAGCAGATGAAATTAATAAAAAGTTTAAGAGAACCAATCAAATTTTAGACTCTATTAAATCAATCGCATCTCAAACAAGATTAATTGGACTAAATGCAGCTATTGAAGCGGCAAGAATAGGGGATGTAGGCAGAGGCTTTGGTGTTGTTGCAGATGAAATCCGAAAGCTGTCGGGGCATAGTAATGATGCCAGTGTAGAAATTGAAAAGACCTTAAATGATTTACATGAAGATCTTCAATCGATCACTGATGAGGTTACTTCTATAAATGAAACTGTGATTAGCCAATTGGAAAAAGCTAATGATATTAATTCAAGAATTGTAAGGTTTGAAGAAATTTCGAAGCTTTTATTACAATTATCTAGTAAGTTATAAAAAAGAAATCGGGACAAACCTGTCCCGATTTTCCTTGTCTAGCTCCAGTGCCCAGCGACTAGTGGACTTCGCCCACCTCCCTACGATAAGTCAACATCGAATCGCTACGCTCTTCGCCGGATATCCTTTATCTCAGTCGATGTGCTCCAGTCCTTACGTCGCTAAACGGGCACTTCCGCTTTTCTATCTATCTCCAGTAGCCCATTCTGTCTGAAATTTCCATGCTTGCTTCAATTACTTTTTTGGCAAGTGGTCTAATTTTACTTTGCTGTATTCTTTGCATCGGACCTACTACTGTCAAGGCTGCAATTACCTTTCCAGTATAATCGTAAATAGGTGCCGCCACTGAATGGACACCTTCATTAAATTCTGCCAAGCTATAGGCAAATCCATCTTCTTTTATCTTTTTTAAATGTTCTCTTAACTTATCAGGATCAGTAATCGTTGTTTCTGTATACTTTTTTAGCCCAGAATTAATCACAGTTTCTACTACACTATCATCTGCATAGGCTAAGAGAACCTTACCGGAGCTTGTACAGTATGCGGGATTACGCTTGCCAACATGTGTTAACGCTCTCACATAATGGTTGCATTCAATCTTTTGAATATAAATAACATCGGTATTATCAAGCACAGAGATGTGAGCTGTTTCATCAATATCTTGGACTAATTTACTTAGAATTGGTTGTGATTCACGGTAGACATCCATATTATTATTGATAATTCCGCTTAACGAAATAATCGTCATCCCTAAGCGATATTTTTTTGATTCCGGATCTTTATAAACGAATCCCTCACTTGCAAGTGTAGCCATTGTACGACTGACAGTGCTTTTATTAAGCCCCAACTCAGAGGCTAGATCACTTATCTTTTTTTCAGGTTCATCCATAGAAAAACTTCGCAATATTAATAGCGCATTTTTTACTGAGGAAAGCAAATTGTCTTTGTTATCTTTTGAATCCTTATCATTCGTTTCCAATTTAGTACACCCTTTCACAGTTTCATATAGCAAAACGCACTCTCTCTATAGAAAACATTATCAAAAAAAGTGAAAAATGAAAAGTAATAATATCATTTAAGGGAATTTTCTAAAAATTTTATATGTTGTATTACTTTCTGAATAATCTTTTGGTATAGTGTATGTTATACAGAAACTTGATTTCAATATATGAAACAATAGGCCAAGGCACATTGATTAAGGGAGAGTGGAAATTAATGTATGATGTACATACTCATTTTATACCGGAAGAAGTAATCGAATGGCTAAAAGAAAATAAAACAATAGTCAATGCGAAATGGGAAAAAAAAGATCCTAATAAAGATGAATTTTTAGTTATAAATGAAAAATGGGGTTTTGAATTAAAAAAGTCTTTCATAGATGAGAACCTGTACTTACACGAACAGAAAAACATTGGTGTCAAGCATTCACTTGTATCACCAATCCCACAACTATTTATGTATGATTTCTCCACTGTAATAACAAGTGAATTATCAAGAGTGTATAATCGCTCCTTAGCCAATTGGACCCAAAGGGAAACAGACAAGATATCAGCGCTAGCTACCGTACCGCTTAATAATCCTGTAAAGGCAGCTGAATTGCTTGATGAAGCCATGAAACTTGGATTAAAAGGTGCGATTATTGGACCGGGACTGCCGGAATATATGTTATCAGATGATTTCTTTGCTCCATTTTTCGAAGAGGCTAATAAACTAAATGCTATAATTTTTATTCATCCACTGTTGTGTGAGGATCCAAGATTGAAGAAGCGAATGATGCCTAATTTAATCGGTGTTCCATGGGAAACTACAGTATGTGCAACTGATTTATTGCTAAGTGGCTTTATAGACAAGTACCCGAATATAAAACTGCTACTAGCTCATGGTGGCGGTTTCCTTCCATATCAAATTGGAAGATTAAATAAGGGCTATAGTATGTGGAAAAATGTTTCGTCAGCATTACAGGCACCGCCAATTGAGTATTTAAAAAGAATGTGGTATGACACTGTTCTTTGGAATGAGGGAAGCTTGCAGTATTTAATCAATACAGTTGGAGAAGACCGGGTCGTCCCTGGATCTGATTATCCATTTGACCTTTGTACATGGCCTCCACAAATTTCCGGAGAAAAAGGTATCCAATCGTTACTGGAAACAAATGTAAATGCTTAAATTCGAAAAGAGACTGGAGACGGTCTCTTTGTTGTTTTAAAGAAAAAAATATGAAAAAGTTTCAAAAAAGATATATATTGTTGCATATAGAACAACTATGAGGTTGTATATGCAACTAAGGAGAGTTATTATAATTTTAAGATTATTATATAAAATCCCTGCCGTAAGGGAGGAATTCGGGAGATGATTGAAGAAATTAAACTTGATGTTTACTATAAACCTATTAACGTTTTAAACCTTATTATAATGGAATGGAGTGGAACAAATTGACTACTCAAACAATACAATTTGCGGACCAACTTAGAGAAGCAGAATTAACAGGTGTAGGAATTGCTCCTTTAACATCAGTAAACCCAGACCTTACACCGGTGGAAGCTTATCATATACAACTTGAAAATATTCAAAGAAAATTAGATGCTGGCCAAAAAGTAGTTGGCAAAAAGATCGGATTAACATCTCTAGCAATGCAGAAGTTACTTGGAGTAGATGAGCCGGACTACGGACATTTACTTGATTCTATGGTTGTTGAAAATGGTGGAACTGTTTCTATGAGTCAAATTCTCCAGCCTAGAGTTGAAGGTGAAATTGCTTTTATTCTGAAAAAGGATTTAATCGGACCTAATGTTACTACCCTGGATGTCTTACAGGCTACTAAATATATCGTTCCAGCAATAGAAATCGTTGGTAGTAGAGTGAAGGATTGGAAGATTAAATTACCGGATACGATTGCGGACAATGCTTCTAGTGGTCTATATGTTTTAGGCGGTAAACCAACACGCATTGAAGACGTGAATTTAGAGTTACTTGGTATGGTCTTAACGAAAAACGGTCAGTTAGTGAACACAGGCGTTGGAGCTGCTGCGCTAGGTAATCCAGCAACATGTGTTGCTTGGTTAGCAAATAAATTATCTCAATTTGATATCCCACTTCGTGCAGGGGAAGTCATTTTATCAGGTGCACTATCAGCGATGGTTGTTGCAGAACCTGGAGATACATTTACAGCTAGATTTGCGCATCTTGGTCAAGTTAGTGTTAATTTTGAAAAATAATTTTGGAGGGGAGTTGTAGTTAATGAGTAAAGTGAAGGTTGCAATATTAGGTTCAGGTAATATTGGTTCAGATTTAATGATTAAGCTTAGAAGAGCAACTAACCTAGAGTTAACAACGGTTATTGGTGTTGATCCCGAGTCAGATGGTTTAAAGCGTGCAAGAGAGTATGGGTATGTAACTTTTGATAATGGAATTGACGGATTTCTTGAACAACCGGAGCTGGCTGATATCGTATTTGATGCAACCGGCGCAAAGCCGCATATCAGACATGCTAAATTGTTAAAAGAAGCAGGAAAGCGAGTTCTTGACTTAACTCCTGCTGCGGTGGGTCCATTTGTAGTACCTACTGTTAATATTAATGAACATTTAGATGAAGATAACGTAAATATGATCACTTGCGGTGGTCAAGCAACAACTCCGATTGTACATGCGATTAATCAAGTTCAACCGGTTTCTTATGCAGAGGTTATCGCAACTGTTTCTAGCCGAAGTGCGGGTCCTG
>JAENZK010000269.1 GCA_016841285.1 Guptibacillus hwajinpoensis
AGAAGGACCAACTAGCCAATTAATAGAGAACAAAGAATTAACTAGAATCGCAATTCTTGAATGTAAGGATCTCTTTTTTCAATATGAACGTAGCGATAAGATGGTGCTTGAAGGTGTTCAGTATGGAATAGCAAAGGGGCAGTTCTCAGCCATTATTGGTGGAAATGGTGCCGGAAAGTCTACGTTATTAAGGATATTGGCAGGAATTGAGAATCCTAGACGTGGGAAGGTTTTGTTGGAAGGCAAACCTTTATATAAAATGAAAGTGCAAGAACGTTATAAAAGGATTGGCTATCTGTCACAAAATCCACTGGCCCTGTTTACCCAGGATACAGTAAGGGAAGAGTTAACAGGTGCCGTAGAGTTATTTGATGAAAAAAAATCAACTGATGCATTAGCCGAAACTATTGATCTTTTTGAATTAGGGACGGCATTGCAAAAACACCCTTATGACTTAAGTGGGGGAGAAAGACAAAAACTTGCGCTGGCTTGTGTTCTTTTGAAAAAACCGGAAATTTTATTAATAGATGAACCAACAAAAGGGCTTGACCCGATATTGAAGTTGGAAGTTGGCAAGCTATTAAAAAAACTGCAACAAAATGGAATCTCAATATTGATGGTTACACACGATATTGAATTTGCGGCAAAATACGCAGACAATTGCTCGCTATTATTTGCAGGTTCGATTGTTGCTGAAGGAACAGCAAAGGAAATGTTTAGCGACAATTATTTTTACACAACAGCTATTAATAGGCTAGTGCGGGGATATTTTCCTCATGCATTAAATTATGAGGATGTGTTGAAGGTATGGGACGTAATAGGTTCTTATTAATAACTACTACATTATTAGTCGTTTTATTATTGCTTATGATGGTGCTCTTAGAAGGAGACCATTATATGCCCCTTAGTTTATTGATCTTGTTTGTTATCATGTTTCCTTTTTTTGCCCGCTTTGAAAGGAAGGAGCTTGATTCGAGAGGAATTGTGCTAATTGCAATACTAGCAGCAATTGCTGCCGTTAGCCGTATTCCGTTTGCCGTTATACCGAGTGTTCAACCTACTTCATTTGTAATTATTATGACCGCTATTGTATTCGGTGCAGAAACGGGTTTTTTAGTTGGAGCGATAGCAGCTTTAGTATCTAACATATTTTTAGGCCACGGACCATGGACACCTTGGCAAATGTTTTCGTGGGGAATGATGGGGCTTTCGGCTGGTTTATTAAAGGATTGGCTTTGGGCAAAGAGAAAGTTATTATTGCTTCCTTTTGGCTTTATTTGGGGCTTTTTGTTCGGTTGGATTATGAATTTATGGTATATTGTCGGGTTTGGCGAGAATATAACCATTGGAATTTTGTTAGCAGGCATGGCATCGAGCTTTTATTTTGATTTAGCGCATGCAATATCAAATCTATTTTTCTTATACGTCTTCAGCACAAGGTGGAAAACGATTCTTGAACGCTTTAAAGTGAAGTACGGACTGTTGGTAACGAAGTCAGTATCATGAGTAATATTTGTTTATTATCCGAGATTACGAACTTATTATCCGCTAGACATGTTTTATTGTCCACGTTCGTAGTTTTTTTGTCCGATGGAACATGGGTATTGTCCGAAATCAACGCATTATTGTCCAATTGCCGTTTATTGGAAAAACATGATTTAAAAATAGCTGTCGATTAAATCGACAGCTATTTTTATAAATTCTACATTAAACCGACGGTTGAGCTTTCTTCCTTAACGCTTCCGGTATATAAACGCAGAATGGCTCACTTTCTAAGTAATCACCTGTAATGGCATAGGTTCTTGAGCGGGAGCCTCCACATACATTCCGGAACTCACATACTCCGCATTTACCTTTATAAAGGTCAGGATTCCTCAATTCCTTTAATATTGGTGCTTCACGATAAATGTCCATTAACGGGGTTTTACGAACATTGCCTACAACTAGTGGCAATAAACCACTTGGCATTACATCGCCGGTGTGGGAAACAAAGATAAATCCATTACCGTCATTTACACCTTTTGGTGCACGCTTTAGGCCATCTACTAATGAGGCTGCATCAGTGGTAATGCTGTCTTCATAGTGAATTTCTCCTTTGGCAATTAGATGTTCTTTTGCTTTTTGTTGGATAACAACACGGCGATAATGTTGGGCAGCTGTAGTTTTAATATCATAAGGGGCCGTTTTACTTAATTGATATAACCATAAAAATATCTTTTCATGTTCGGCAGGTGTTAGGCAATCCTCGAGTTGTCCGCGACCAGTCGGAACAAGAAGGAATATATACCACATTACTGCTTTTAAATCTTTAACAAGCTCAGCCATTTGTTCAAGATGATCATAATTGTAGCGGGAAATCACCGTGTTGATTTGCAACGGCATTTCAAGTTCATTCAAGTATTTTATTTTTTCTAAAGTGAGTTCAAATGAACCAGGTGTTCCACGGAAACGGTCATGAATTTCAGGAGTTGGTCCATCAAGGCTGAAGCCCCAGCGGGAAAGACCGACAGACTTTGCTTTTTCCATTTTTTCTTTTGTAACATTATCTGTTGCACTAGGTACCATAGAAACACGCATCCCTTTTTGGACTGCGTATTCTGCAAGCTCGAATAGATCCTTCCGCATCATGCAGTCCCCACCCGTGAATACAAGCATGGGATTGTCCATTTCATAAATCTCGTCAATCAGCTTAATCCCTTCTTCATGGCTTAACTCATTTGGATCCGGTGTCACTTGTGCATCAGCACGACAATGAACACATTTTAATTGACAAGCCCTAGTAACCTCCCAAATTACGATAAATGGATTCTGATTATAATCAATCATCATTCCATGTCCCATTCCATGTTGATGTCCGTTTTTTTCCATCATTATCACCTATCCTGTCCCATAATCTAATGCAATACATTATTTTAATTATAAAATTATGAACGGTTCAATGATTAGGCATTGTGTTACAAATTCAGCAACAAAGAACAAAAGTATTATATAGGGACAAATATTGTATTAAAATGAAAGGAAAGGATCTTTTTCAAAATGTGGAATTACCAAAAGGAGAGAGGCAATATGGAATTTAATTTTTTAAATGCATCTCCAGTTCCAATGGTTTTATATAAGGAAAAAATAATCTATGCAAATAAAGCGTTTTTCAAAATGAGTGGATACAATGAGGAAGATCTTAATAAAAAATACGTATGGGATTTGTTTGAAGAAGATGCCAAAGCACCTTTTAAAAACGGTGTACAAAATAGATTGATTAATAAAATGCCTAATAAGGAGTATTCATATAGATTTTATACAAAAGGTAATGAAGTACGCTGGATGAAAATAGGAACAACGACAGTCCTTCATAACGGTGAATACTTAGGTTTTGCAACCTTATTTGATATAACCGATAAAATGAACGAAATAAATTTCAAGGATCAATTAATTAGACTGAACACTGAACTAAAAGAAAGTAAGCTGCGCTACCAATCATTATTTGAGAATAATCCGGAAATTTGCTTCTCATTAGATCTTTATGGATTTTTTCATAAATTAAATAAAGTTACAGAAAGAGTTTCAGGTTATAAAGTAGAGGAACTTATTGGAAAGATGATTTATAGTTTTATTGATAAAAACGAATATCCAATTATGAATGAGCGATTTTCAGAAGTACTTCAAGGGAATTCAGTTAGTTTTTACACGAAGATTGTTCACAAGGATGGTCATTTACTGGATATGAATGTGACAGCTGTTCCGATCATTGTTGACCATGTTGTAGTTGGAATTATTGGATATGCTATCGATATTACAAAACAAAAGAAGATTGAGATGGATTTAAAAGAAAGTGAAAAACGTTATCGATTTATCACTGAAAATTCAACAGATATCATATCACGTCATGACGCAGACGGAACTATTGTGTATATCTCACCAATAGTTGAAAACATTCTTGGATATACGCCGGGCGAATTAATGGATAGATTCGTTGGAAATCCGCCCAAAACAAGAAGCATCATTAATTTAGTGGATCATCGGGCTTTGAATTTAAAAAAAGGTGAAATCTATACATTTAGCTTTGAAATGCAAAAGAAAAATGGAACCTTTATTTTCTTAGAAAGCACGATAAAAGCCTTTTATGATCAAGAAGAAAATAAAATTGCTGGTTTTATAGCTGTTTCCCGGGACATTACAGAGAGAAAATTATTTGAAGAGAAGCTTCAGCGAACTAATGAGTTCCTAAAGCAGTTATCAACAATGGATGGACTAACGGGGATTGCGAACCGACGGAGATTTGATGAGTTCATGGAAATTGAATGCGCCCGTGCTAAAGATAGTGGTTTACCAATTTCACTTATTTTGTTCGATATTGATTTCTTTAAATTATACAATGATACGTATGGACATCAGGCAGGAGATGATTGTTTAAAACTTATTGCAAGCACGATAAGTTTAAAAATAAATCGTTCAAATGACTTATTTGCAAGATATGGAGGAGAAGAGTTTGCCATTGTTCTTCCAGGAACTGATTTAAAGGGTGCTGCCAAAGTTGCTGAAAAGGTCAGAAAGGCTGTTGAGGATATAAAAATCCTTCATAGCGGCTCAAAAGTCAGCCAATATGTAACCATCAGTGTCGGGGTTGTTTCCAGTGAAACTATAACTCCTGAACCTAAATTAATGATTGTAAAAGCAGACGATGCTCTTTATTGTGCAAAAAATTTAGGAAGAAATCGCACAGTGAAAGTTGAAAAAGTTTGACAATTTTATATTATCATTTTACTTCCACGAATAATGAGAGTATAATAGTAATAGCCTGGTAATGGGGGGATCAATTTGAATTCAGATGCTAGTCTAATAGATATTTTTGAAGAATGGCTATTACATCAAGAGAAATCTCCTAATACAATTCATACTTATAAAAGTGCTATTCAAAAATTTAGTTATTGGTTGGAAGAAAGAAATTTAAGTTTGGGGAAGCTTAATCATAATAGTATTCAAGACTATATGAACGAGCTTGAGGCAGAGGGAAAAAGTGCGTCAACGATTGATAAAATATACGCAACTATACGTGTTTTTGCCCAGTTCCTAGATCATCCGGCAATCGCGGATAATATTAAGCGTAAGGAAAAAGAAAAAAATATTTATCAAACTATCCCGGAATTTTTAAAAGAAGAGGAACGGATAAAGCTTTTAAAAGATGTAGAGAAAGATAAAGATATTCGTAATACTACAATCGTGCACTTGCTTTTATATACTGGGGTACGCTTGACTGAATTATGCAATTTAGATCGTAGTGATATTGAAATAAATGGACAAATAGGAACTGTAACGATTACAAATCCACAGGGGGATAAAAAACGAACCGTTCCAATTCCAAAGGATGCTCTGAAAGTTTTAAAAGCTTATTTAGAAACGTTACCGAAGGATTACGAAGGTCCGTTATTAATTTCAAAACAGAATAACCGACTTACGACAAGGTCTATTCAATATATGTTAGAAAAATATGATATCAATCCTCATAAATTGCGCCATACATTTTGCAAGGATTTGCTTGAAAAAGGATTAGATATAGCGGTAGTAGCGCAGTTAGCTGGACATAATGATATTAATATAACAAAAAGATATTTATTAAAGGTTGATTAAATTTTTATTATAGGCGATACACACGGGTGCATTGCCTTATAATATGAGAATATTTTAAAATTTGGTGGCGTCTCCATTATTTTAAGTGGGAGGCGCTTTTTAAATTAATTGCACTATTTTAACTCATTTTTCTGAAAATATATTATAATAATAATATAAGAGATGAAAACAGAAATGGTGAGCCATCATGAGGTCAATCTTTATTTTAACAAAGGATCAAAGAAGAGCCCTATTATTAGACGTTTTAATCGTTTTTTTAGTATTAACTATCGTAGTAACTGGGGTATCGATTTATGCAGGTTATAAGGTCATGAACCCGATGAAACTTGCCATTTTGCAACTACCTTCAAAATATGATTTAGAATATGAGAACGTAACCTTTCCTAATATATATGATGATGTTCGGTTAAAAGGTTGGTGGATTCCAAGTACAAATCATGATTTTATTAGCCAGAAGGCTGTGATTTTTTCACATAGCTATGGCGATAACAGAGAAAATATGCCGATAGATACGCTTAAACTTGCCAAAAGGTTCTCAACTGAAGGTTTTCATGTGTTTATGTATGATTTTCGCAATAGCGGTGAGTCCGAGAAAAGCTATACAACGATCGGAGCAAAGGAAAGAACGGATCTATTGTCAGCGATTCAATATGTAAAAGAAACAAAAGGGATTCATAATATTGCCCTAATTGGTTGGTCAATGGGAGCAGCTACTTCGATTATAGTCGGAAGTGAGTCAGATGATGTGAAGGCTGTAATTGCAGACAGCCCATTTGCAGAT
>JAENZK010000270.1 GCA_016841285.1 Guptibacillus hwajinpoensis
TTATTTTTATCGGGCAGCACAAGGAAAGGGAGTAAAGTGGGAACGGTTGATCGAAATGGAAGCCGCGCGGATGATGGCATTTTATCGTATCGCTAACATGTTTACAGATGTTCCAAAGTTTAAAGAGCAAGTGAAACGAAGAAGTTGGCTGAATTGGATGACAAGCATGCTTTCATTTGAAGCGAGATCGACATTTTCATTTCTTTATTCTAGGACATTTTCACGTACAAGTGATTACCTTGGTATTTATGTTCGATTATTGGTACTAGGTGGTATTTTACTTTATTTCTTGCCTCTCGGTTATAGCAA
Organism: Guptibacillus hwajinpoensis; assembly: GCA_016841285.1. GTDB lineage: Bacteria > Bacillota > Bacilli > Bacillales > Bacillaceae_J > Schinkia. The sequence goes on from JAENZK010000270.1 coordinate 310, forward strand.
ATTGGTAATTCTTATTTTATTTGTCTATCTTTCAGGATTTCAATTGTTGCCGCTATACAGACACCATAAAATGAAGATATGGATCGATTTATATCCAATATCGGTAGAAGTGAGACGATCAAATTTTTTACAATTCCTGTTTTATTTACTATTAATTAAAACTTCACTTTATTCAATCGTCATCTTTTTTACAGGGGATATCATTCTTGGATTTCTGGTGATTGGAATTGGTTTTGTATTTTCGTACTTATTTACATTTACCTATGTAAAAAAGAAGCTAGTTAAACAAGATGAAGCATAAATATGAAGTGTAAATAAATTATGGGTATTCTTTTCAGGAATACCCATAAATACTGAGTTAAGGATGATATAAACAATGGACCGTTTTTTAGCATTTCCTTTAGAGCAAATTCCACTACTCGTAATCGTGCTCGCGATTGCTTTTTCTGTTCATGAGTTTGCCCATGCCTATGTTGCGTATCGATTTGGTGACCCTACTGCAAAGAATGCGGGAAGGTTGACCTTATCTCCCTTGTCACATTTGGACATATTTGGTACTTTAATGATTTTTATTGCGGGCTTTGGTTGGGCAAAGCCTGTACCTGTGAATCGCTTTTATTTTAAAAGGCCGAGACTTGCCGGTGTATTAGTATCACTTGCTGGCCCGTTAAGTAATCTTTTGCTTGTCCTTATTGGTTTTATCATATGGTATAGCCTGATTTATAGTGGTGTACTAAATGGGTTGTCTGGTAATATTACAAATACAATTTATCAGTTTTTTAATTTATTTATCTTATTAAATATAATCTTATTTATTTTCAACTTGCTTCCTTTTCCGCCATTGGATGGTTATCGGGTAATTGAAGATCTTTCACCGACACATATTAGAGCAAAGTTAACTCAATATGAGAATTATGGTATTTTATTGTTCCTAATAATTATAATCACACCTCTTGACCAATACACAATCACACCGCTTTTTAATAAAGTTATTCCGTTTATTTTTACGACAATTGAGAATATCTTTATAACATTATTTTAATAAAATATTCTTCTAAGAAGAAAGTACCTTTATTTTTAAATAGTGGTACTTTTTTTTATATGAAGTGTGTTATAATTCTGTACTATAGCAGTTTGTCGAAATATGTAATATATACTGAAGGATAAATTGAATTGAACCGGGAATGCAGAGGTGACATCTTTTGAATAAAAATTTAGATATCATTCATAGAAGAAACGTTTTATTACTTAAGATTATAACTCTCTGTTTTGCGATCGATTTCCTTGTAAATTTAGTATTAGATCGCTCTATTCTTTTAGTGATTGCTCCTGTTACACTATTTGTCATTTTACTTATTTCAGTGCTTTTATATTTTAAAGTTTGGATTAAACAAACGGCCTATATTATAGTACTCACGGTTTATTTGCCCTTTATATTTTTATTAGAAGTTGAGCCGTTAATCATCAATTATATTTTTATATGGGCAGCATTAACTATTTCTTCCATATATCAAAGAGCCATTCCTGTAATTGTAAGTTCCTGTATAGCAAACTTCTTAACTGTTTATTACTACTTTAAATATAACGAAGTCATCTTTGCTGGCTTAGAAACATCATCAGTCATCTACATAATAGCTTTTACAATATTTTTGACGATTATTTTAATATTCTCAGGTCGTTTTACAGAAAATGAACTCGTTTTGAAGGATGAAGAATTGAAAAGGACAGAAATGCTCTCGGTGGTTGGGCAGCTAGCAGCCGGGGTGGCACATGAAATCAAAAATCCGGTTACAGTATTATCGGGCTTTGTACAATTAATGAAGAAATCGGATGATAAGGAGTCCCATCAGTATTACTATGAAATCATGCAATCTGAATTAAAAAGAATATTGCAAATAACAAATGAATTTTTAATGCTTGGCAAACAGCAAAACTACACTTTTGTGAAAAAAAGGATTCAGCAGATCGTAAAAGAAGTTGTTTTACTACTAAAAGCAGAGGCTGAAAAAAATGGAGTACATATTATTTTTAAACCAAAAGACAATATACCGCCGCTTAGTTGTAATCCTAATCAACTAAAACAGGTTTTTATTAATGTAATAAAGAATGGAATAGAGTCCATGCCAAATGGCGGAAGACTTTGGATTGATTTAAGGGTTGATGGGAAACAGAGCGTTATCATTGAGACAACTGATGAAGGCTATGGTATGACAAAAGAAACGCTTGCTAAGATAGGAACACCTTTTTATACAACTAAACAAGATGGAACAGGATTAGGCATGATGGTTAGTCATAAAATAATTGAAAGTCATCATGGGAAAATCACAATAGAAAGCAAAGTGAATGAGGGTACGAAAATTATAATTGAGTTTCCAATAAGGGAATATTGTAATTGAGAACAAATTTATGACAGATTCCCGATGTCACTATACATAAAACGATAAATTAGATTATAGTTGTATTTGGTGGTTTAATGGAGAAAGAAAAACCTACAATTATTGAAGTAGCAGAAAGGTGAGGGAGTATTTAATGAGTATTCGGACAATTAACGATACATTTTTAAAGGCAGCAAGAGGTGAAAGAACAGATTATGTACCTTGTTGGTATATGCGCCAAGCAGGCCGTTCACAACCAGAATACCGTGCTTTAAAGGAGAAATATTCGTTATTTGAAATTACACACCAACCTGAACTTTGTGCCTATGTAACGAAGTTGCCTGTGGATCAATATAATGTTGATGCAGCTATTTTGTATAAAGATATTATGACGCCACTTCCGTCATTAGGAGTCGATGTTGAAATTAAAGGGGGCATAGGTCCTGTAATTTCTAATCCGATCCGCACGTTAGAAGATGTTGAAAAACTTGGTGAAATTAATCCAGAACAAGATGTTCCTTATGTTTTAGATACAATTAAATTATTAGTCAATGAACAGTTAGATGTACCATTAATTGGGTTTGCAGGAGCACCTTTTACGCTTGCGAGCTATATGATCGAAGGCGGACCATCGAAAAATTATAATAAAACGAAGGCATTCATGTATTCCCAGCCTGAAGCCTGGTTTAAACTAATGGACAAGCTTGCTACGATGACAGTTACATACGTGAAGTCACAAATTGATGCTGGGGCAAAAGCGATCCAAATCTTTGATTCTTGGGTAGGTGCCTTAAATGCTGTTGATTACCGATATTTCATTAAGCCTGTAATGACAAGAATTTTTTCTGAACTGCGTGAAAAGAATGTGCCGCTTATTATGTTTGGAGTTGGAGCAAGCCATCTTGTCCAAGAATGGCATGACCTTCCACTTGATGTAGTTGGTTTAGATTGGAGATTGCCTATTGCAGAAGCAAGAAAAATGGGCATTACAAAAACAGTTCAAGGAAACTTAGATCCAGCCTTACTTTTGGCTCCATGGAATGTTATTGAAGAAAAGGCGAAAGAGATTCTTGATCAAGGTATGGCACAGCCTGGCTACATATTCAATCTTGGCCACGGAGTTTTTCCTGATGTTCAAGTTGAAACTTTAAAGAAATTGACTACTTTCATTCATGAATATTCAGCTAGTAAGCTTGGTAAATAGTAAGATAATGTTTAGTCGTGCGAAGCTATTTTGCACGACTTTCAATGCATATAAGAAATTCGTATTAGAGGTGACATAATGACAACAAAAAAAATTGGACTTTTAGTTATGGCGTATGGGACTCCGTATAAGGAAGAAGATATTGAGCGTTATTATACCCATATTCGACGTGGGAGAAAACCATCACCGGAAATGCTGAAAGACTTGCAGGATCGATATGAAGCTATTGGCGGAATATCTCCGCTTGCTGAAATTACAAAAAAACAAGCAGAGGCACTGGAAGCAAATTTAAATGAAGTGCATGATGATATAGAATTTAAAATGTATTTAGGATTAAAGCATATTGAACCATTTGTCGAAGATGCAGTACAGGCGATGAAAAAGGATGGAATTGAAGAAGCGATTGGGCTTGTGCTTGCGCCTCATTATTCAACCTTTAGTGTAAAGTCCTATAATGGACGTGCCGAGGCAGAAGCAGACAAACTGGGAGGCTTAAAATTTCATTTTATTGAATCATGGTATGAGGAGCCGTTATTTATACAATTTTGGTCAGATAATATTAGAGCAATCTTTAGCAATATGGCCGAAGAGGAAAAGAAAAATGCTGTTTTGGTCGTATCGGCACACAGCTTACCAGAAAAAATTGTAGCAGCAGGTGACCCTTATCCAAAACAATTGGAAGAAACGGCTAAATTAATTGCCGAGCAAGCCGGTGTAACAAATTTTGAGATTGGCTGGCAAAGTGCTGGCAATACACCAGACCCATGGTTAGGTCCTGATGTTCAAGATTTAACAAAAGAGCTTTATCTTGAAAAAGGGTATAGATCATTTGTATATGCACCAGTTGGATTCGTCTCAGACCATTTAGAAGTGCTCTATGATAATGACTTTGAGTGCAAGCTTGTAACGGAAGAGTTAGGTGCAAACTATTATCGCCCTGAGATGCCGAATGCGAATCCAAAGTTTATTGAGGCACTCTGTAATGTTGTCACAAAAAAACTACAAGAAGTAGGCGAATAATCGTGAATATAGAAAATAAAAAGGTTGTTGTCATTGGAGGCGGAATTGCAGGAATTACAGCAGCCTATTATTTACAAAAAGAGATCAAAGAGAAGAATCTTCCGATTGAAACAATGTTAATCGAGGCTTCAGACCGTTTAGGAGGAAAGATTCAAACTTATACAGATAACGGCTATGTTATTGAAAAAGGTCCTGATTCATTTTTAGCGAGAAAAATGAGCGCTTCACGACTGGCAGAAGAAGCGGGCTTAAAGGATCAATTAGTTAATAACGGAACCGGAAAATCGTACATATTAGTGAAAGATAAACTTCATTCCATGCCGGGCGGTGCAATCATGGGAATCCCTACAAAGATTGCTCCTTTTGCAATGTCAGGCATGTTCAGCCCGATCGGAAAACTCCGTGCAGGGGGCGATTTTATTCTTCCACCTTCGAATGTGAAGGGGGACCAATCGCTCGGGAAATTTTTCCGAAGAAGATTTGGAAACGAAGTTGTCGATCACTTAATTGAGCCGCTTCTTTCTGGAATCTATGCTGGTGATATCGACCAAATGAGCCTGCTTGCAACATTCCCACAATTTTATGAGGTCGAGCAGAAACATCGCAGTTTGATCTTAGGTATGAGAAAAACAACACCGAAGCCAAAGCCAACAAAGGCAGCACCAACTGGTAAAAAAAGTGGTGGTATGTTCCTATCTTTAAAGGGTGGTCTCCAATCACTTGTTCATGCTATTGAAGCAAAGCTAAATCCTGGCTCTGTTGTAAAGGGTGTTACGGTAGAAAAAGTGGAGCAAACTGGTGAACACTATATGTTACATTTATCTACAGGGGAAGAAATAAAAGCAGACAGTATCATCGTTTGTGTGCCACATAAGCAAACGGCGCAGATTTTTTCTCAATATCCATTTTTTGAGCCTTTTAACCATGTTCCATCAACATCGGTAGCCAATGTTGCTTTGGCATTTCCAGAATCGGCAATTAAACAGGATATTGATGGTACAGGTTTCATCATTTCGCGTGATAGCGGTTATTCCATGACAGCTGTGACCTGGACACATAAAAAATGGCCGCACTCAGCCCCTAAGGGAAAAGCGCTTCTCCGTTGCTATGTTGGCAGACCAGGGGATGAAGAAATTGTTAGCCGCTCAGATGAGGAAATTGTGGAAACAGTGCTAGAGGATTTAAATAAAACGATGAATATTGTTTCAGCTCCAGAATTAGCTGTTATCACAAGATGGCATCATTCAATGCCGCAATATACTGTTGGTCATAAAGAACGGATGAAAGACATAACTGCAAAAATGCGCAAGGGGCTCCCGGGTGTATTCTTAGCTGGAGCATCTTATGAAGGATTGGGAGTACCCGATTGCATCGATCAAGGTGAAGCAGCAGTGAAAAGTGTGTTGGAGTATTTAGAAAGAGCCTAGTTGGCTCTTTTTTTGTTGTTTAGGAAATTATAAAATTCTCGACTTGTGGATAATTGTTCGAT
>JAENZK010000271.1 GCA_016841285.1 Guptibacillus hwajinpoensis
AGATACCCCATAGCTGTAATTAATAACGACACAAAATCACCTCCATTTAACATAGTAGGTATTTGCCTATTACCATTCCTATGCCATGAAAGTAATATCTGTGTCTGTCCCTTTATTGAATTGTTACTTTTTCCTCCTTATGGTCATGTATATCGTTATCTTTCTTTTCTACGTGAATCTTAACATGATACAATCCCTTTTCTAGGAATGTTTTTACAGCCGAATATTCCCCATCCGTTTCTTCAACTGCGTCAATAAATTCATGTTTTTAATGACCCTCCGACCAAACCTCAAATCTTACCCTTGCCCCTAGTAATGGTGCCTCTTTGTATGTGATATGGGCCTGTAATTTACTTTCTTCATTAACTTTTAAATCTTCACTCATAAAATGTATTAACAGATTTGTTCCATGATGATGATCTCCATCAGCCGCCTGCTGTTGATGGTCTGTTTCTGCATCAGATTCCGTATGCATAGCAGATAAATTAACAACATCAAAATCCCTTTGCGGCATTGTATGCATGTCTCTTGCTGTTACGTGGGCAATCACATGATAAGTCCCAATGTCAGCAAATGTTTTTTTTATAGAATAAATCCCATCCTCTTGCTGTTCACTTTTTATTTTCTCATGATTTTCTTCGCCCTCTTTCCAAATTTCAAATTCAACATCTGAAGCATCCACTACTTTTTCATTACCTTGAATTACTGTAGCCTCAAATGTGACTTCTTTATTAACTTCAATTGGGCTTGGGTAAATACTTATATCGACCGAAATAGGCACAAATTCATCAACAGTTGAATTAGACTCCTGTTTTTCTTCAGTGGTTCCACATCCAGAAATCAATAGCATGATAGCAAAAATGATGGCATAATATTTCATTCTCTATGTTCCTCCTAGTTTTCCAATGTTTTTACTGTGTATAAATGCACAACGTATATTATATGAATACTTTGTGAGGAAAGTATGAAGTTTTTTATTATTTTAAATCGTAATGATTTTGACTTGCAAATCGTAATAATTACGATATAATACAAAGGGTATAAAAGGGGGCTAAAATATGTTTAAAAAAACAACCGGAATTTTTATTTTATTTCTATTAATAATCATGTTAATGATGGGATGCAGTCAAAAACAAAAAGAAAATATAAAAAAAGAAAAAACCGCTGATGATACACTTACTATTTATACAACCTTGTTTCCTATAGAAGATTTCACCAAAAAAGTTGGGGGTTCACATGTCAATGTAACAAGTATTATTCCTCCGGGAGTAAATGCTCATACGTATGAACCAACAACGAAAACCATGATCGAGATCGCCGAAGGCGATGCCTTTATTTATAGCAGTGAAATTATGGAGCCATATGCTGATAAGATTGCGGAAGCACTTAAAGATGAAAATGTAAAAATGGTCGAAGCAACGAACGGTATTACAATGCTTGCCCGCAGCGAAGAAAATAATGATGATGAACATGATGCTGTAAACGAGGAAGGACATTCAGATGAACACAACCATGGAGATGTTGATCCGCATGTTTGGATTGATCCAATTTTGTCGATTAAATTGGCGGAAAATATAAAAGATAGCTTAATAGAATTAAAACCCGAAGCAAAAGAAGATTTTGAAGCTAATTTTAACTCATTAAAAATGCACCTAGAAGATCTGAACAAAGGCTTTGAAGAGCTTGTAAAGGGAAAAGAAGGACCTAAGATTTTAGTTTCTCATGCCGGCTATGGCTACTGGGAGAAACGATATGGGATTGAACAAATTTCAATTACCGGTCTTTCTTCTACAAATGAACCTTCCCAGCACCAATTACAAGAGATCATTGATACTGCCAAAGCAAGTAAAATTAAATATATTATTTTTGAACAAAACGTAACTCCAAAGGTAGCGGAAATAATTAAAAATGAAATCCATGCAGATGTCTTACGTATTCATAACCTTTCCGTCTTAACCGAAGAAGATATTAAAAACAATGAAGACTACTTTAGTCTAATGGAAAAAAATATCGAAACGCTAAAAAAAGCGTTGGAATAAAAAATAGCGCCCACTTGGCATTACTTTGCTGAATGGGCGCACAATATATATTGATAATCATTCTCAATATTAGTTAAAAATTTTTTTCTGCGTCTTCAACACCTCACACTGCTGTATTACTTGAACAATTGAACACCATGAGCGTTTAACAAAGTATGTAGGAACCTCCTGATTTTTCGCTTTTTGCTTTATCACTTTTGCTAGATTATGGTTAATATAATCCGTCATCACAAGAATGATATCTACACAACTTGGGATATTCCGTTTTGTCATATTAACCTTTCTTCCATCGATATGTATTACATTTGTTACACCATAATTCATCAGTTTCTCTGTAATATTGCCTAAATGATCCGCACCGACAATCATTAAATTTATCATTCCATCTACCTCCAATTTACCGTTGTTTGTTACTATTATTTTATTTGAGAATGATTCTCTTTGTCAATATGAACGAGAATTGTTTTCAATTATGTATATTGAGAATGAAAATCACTCATACTATAAAATAATGGTAAAGTCCGCCCTTTGAATATCCCTTTTGGTATTTGGTTATGATATTTTTGTACGACTAAAATTAATACAAAGGAGATGTTTTTGAATGGCACAAGATGTGTTATGTGAGGTTAATAACTGTACTTACTGGGCAAATGGAAATAAGTGCTCAGCAGATTCGATTTATGTAGTAAGTCATCATGGCAAAGCAGCGTCTTCACAAGCAGAAACAGATTGTAAAACATTTGAACCTCAAGGATAAAATAAAAGGGGCTGGTTAAATCTACCAGTCCCTATTTTATCTTATTTACTCTACAGGTTTTCCTAAAAACGCTTTAAGCATCCAAACATGCTTTTCTAATGCTCCGTGAATAGCTAGAAGCATATCTCCGGTAATTTCATCATTTTGTTCCTCAGCTAAGGCCATTCCTTCTTTTAATTCACCAACAACCTTAGAAAAGTCATCCACTAATACTTGGACCATCTGCTCAGCAGACTCATTTCCACTTGCTTCTTCAATCGAAGACATTTCCAGGCAGCCCTTCATCGTTGCCACAGGCTGTCCGCCGATGGTTAATAAGCGTTCTGCTAGTTCGTCGATATGAAGGCTTGCTTCATTATAAAACTCCTCAAATTTTGTATGTAGAGTAAAGAAATGACCACCTTTCACATACCAATGATAGTTATGAAGCTTAACATAAAGTACAGTCCAGTTTGCAATTTGTTTGTTTAAAACATCTGTAAGTTGACCCATTAAAAACATCTCCTTTTTCCATTTCATTGTTATGATTTCCTAATGTTTCCACAAAATACACATTACCATAATAAAATCATTATTTATGTGACATTTTTAGCAAACTTTACTAGAATAATGATGTAGTTATAAAATTGGGGGATTATTTATGGACACTTTTAAATGTAGGAAGTACATTACCGGATATCTATTTATATTTATTTTTTCTATACTTGTTGGTTGTTCAACAACCAGTAGTGATGTCGGCGAAAAGACGGTCGTGACCAATGTCGTTGACGGGGACACACTGGATGTAATGATAAATAATAAGGAAGAACGAATACGTTTACTTTTAGTTGATACACCTGAAACGAAGCATCCTAGTAAGCCTGTACAGCCCTTTGGGCCAGAGGCATCTCAGTTTGCTAAGGACACCTTAGAAGGAAAGGAAGTCAGGGTTGAATTGGATGTTTCTGAGCGGGACAAATATGGACGTTTACTTGCCTATATTTGGATAGACGGGAAAATGTTTAATGAAATGTTGCTAGAAAAGGGGCTTGCTCGTGTCGCCTATGTATATGCACCTAATACGAAATATGTTGATCAATTCTATGAAATTCAGAAGAAAGCACAAAAACAAGGAGTAGGGATCTGGAGCATAGAGAATTATGCGACAGAAGAAGGGTTCCAAGAAGAAAAGGCATCTACATCGACTAAAGAACAAGAGTCTAGTCCTTCTTCTAAGAATGAAGACTGCGTTATCAAAGGTAATATTAATTCAAAAGGTGAGAAAATCTATCATACACCTGACTCCTCTTCCTATAAAGTAACAAAACCTGAAATGTGGTTTTGTACAGAAGAAGAAGCAAAAGCTGCGGGATTTAGAGCTCCAATAAGATAAGGTAGGTGAGGGCCACTCATCTACCTTTTTCTTTGTTACATTTCCTTTTCAAATTCACTAACAATATTCAAAATTAATGTTGCTGAATGCAGTGCTGCTGTTTCAAGGAATTGGTCAAATGAAATATTTGAATCTTTCCCAGCAATATCGGATAAGGCACGGATTATTACAAATGGAACATTGAATAAATGACAGACTTGAGCAATCGCCGCAGCCTCCATCTCTACCGCATATAAATCTGTAAACTTGCCTCGTACAAATTCAACCCTTTCCGGGTCATTCATAAAAGAATCTCCTGTTACAATCAATCCTTTAGCGACCTTTATGTCTGTAATCCCAGCCGCAGCTTTTTCTGCTTTTTGAATTAAGCTTTCATCTGGAGTGAAACCAGGGGGCATTTGTGGAACTTGTCCATACTCATAACCAAAGACCGTCACATCTACATCATGATGCCTAACATCGGTCGAAATTACGATATCACCCACATTTAAATCAATGTGATACCCTCCTGCTGAGCCTGTATTTAACACATAATCAGGTTTGAAATGATCTAGTAATAATGTAGTACCAACGGCAGCGTTTACTTTTCCAATTCCTGATTTTAATAAAACGACATCAATATTATTAATTTTCCCAATGGAAAATTCACTTTTTCCAATCGTTAGATCTTCCCTATTTTGAATCTTTTCTTTTAGTATAGCTACTTCTTCATCCATTGCACCAATGATACCAATCTTCATCTAAACTTTGCCTCTTTTCTATGTCTAATTATCTGTTTTTTCGGTTACAGATTGTTGATCGTATCCATCTATTTCTTCCACCTTAACAGGTTTCCAACCTGAGCCATTCACCCACTCGAGCTGAACACGATAATAGGTCCCTTTATCCTTTGTACTCACAGTAGAACTGGCTTTATCAGGAGCACCGCCATTCCCCATCCACCATACGATCATATTATCATTTGATAGACCTGTTGCAGAGCTAACAGCTTGGGTCATTTCCTCCCAATCCTGTGATCCTTTTGTAAAATCAGTAACATGCTCGCCTTCCTGCTCTGTTCCAACCGATTCCCAGTCTTGTTCAATTGATCCTACTACCTTCGATTCGCTTGGCTCTGTTTTAGTAGAATTTGAAGTATCTACTTTTTCATCTTGACGGGATTCCATATTATTAGAATCATTCATTTCTGTCATATTATCATTTTGAGTTGCCTCTTGATCATCTTCTATAACTGTTTCGTTATCTGTCTGGTTGTCATCTACAGCTTGTTCTGTTTCATTCGGCTCTTCAAGGGCTACATTATTCGCCTTTTCAGCATTACCGGAAAAAATATTAATGACACCGATAATAAGAACAATTCCTAAAATGGCAGCAATACTCGTTATGATTAATTTAATCTTTCGTTTTCTAGCTCTGTTTTGAAAACGTGGACCTTCATATAAATCCTTGAAATCGTATTTCATATTCTGTCCCTCACTTCTTTTATGCAAATATGTAATCACCACCTCGTATTCTACCATTATTTTGTGTTGCCTAAAAGAAAATTCACTTTTTTGTATCTAATTCATAAAGTTTATGAATAATGGTTTCGACAATGTCATTTGTTTTCGCTTCAGATTCTTTTCCATCCAAATCAACGACTACTAATGCGTACTTCGGTTGTTCAACCGGAAAATAAGCCGCAAACCATTTGTTAACTAACCCCTTCCGCCCAGTTTCAGCTGTTCCGGATTTACCGGCTACTGTGTATGGCAATGCTTTAAAACGCTCTCCTGTGCCGTATTGTACAACACTTTGTAACAGTTTTTGGAGCTGTTCGGCTGTATATGATGAAAGCCCCTCTCCTTCAAGTGTTTGTTGCGGAAAAGCAAATAATGTTGTTCCATTTTTATATTGAACTTCAGATACCGCTCGTACCTGTTTCTTTTGACCTCCTCTAGCAATGGTAGCCATCATATTGGCAACTGCCAAGGGACTAACCCGCACTTCCTTTTGCCCAATCGCTGTTTGATTGACAGCCTTCTTTACACTTTTATCTTTCCCATTCCCCCAGATACGTCCTACACGCTCTTCGGGAAATTGCATGAAACGGTTAAAATGAAAAACATCCCCATGCCACCCAATTCTACTCATAAGGCCAAGTTTCTCAGCATAATCCTCCATATATGTTGGGCTACTAGCAATGATTTATTCAGCCAACTTGGCCACTGTATAATTACAGCTT
>JAENZK010000272.1 GCA_016841285.1 Guptibacillus hwajinpoensis
TGGTTTATTGTTTCGCACGCTTTGGCGAGCTCAACAGACTAAAGTCATAAAAAAAGAGAAGCTCACAAAAAGTGAGCTTCAATTTCATTTAGCAACAGCATTTTTTGCGTTTATGGTGATGATGGGGTTTATGATGCATATGATGTTGTTTTTTATAGAAATGATGTGGATTACAACATTGTTGTTCTTCACAGCGACAATTATGATGGATATTGCAGCAATGTTGTTGTTTTTCGAAGCAAGAATTACGGTGTTGGCAGCATCGATGTTGTTGATCGCACATAGCGCATTCCTCCTCTCACTTAAACATACAATAATGTATGAGAATGCGGACAAGGTGAAACGGCTTTTAATATGCCGAAGAAAAATTAAATATGTCTCATTTTGAAACTAATGTACAGCTGAAAAATCACTTACTTGTTGAAGTAACAGATCGGATCGGGTTAACGAAAGCTGGGAGGCAAAATAATGAACTTTTTTGATTGGAAAATTGAAATGGTAGACGGCTTAAAACCTTATATAGATATTGAAAATAAAAGAATGGCAGTTCTTACGACTCAAGATGATGAAATTCACATGGCTTTAGAATTTGATGATAACAACAATTTAGTTATGCACCCAAGATGGAATATAAACATTATTATCTTAGGTGATAAACATGTAAAATTCACTACTAATTCATAAATAAAAATATAATCCCCCAACGGAAGGGGGATCATTTTTGATTACGTAAGTTTAGTTTACTGAGATTTACTAAGACCTCTTTTGAAAGCTGCTAAATGATTTTGAGAAGCATCACCTAGCTGCTTCATAACGGCTTTAACATCTTGTGGAAGTGCTGATATTGATGTTAATTTTTTATACATTGCGATATTGTCAACTTCACCTTCAACGCCTGCCTGAAAGGCTTCTTTTAAAGAACCTGGTTCTTTTGTGTACTGTTTTGAATTGTCTTCAGGAACCTTTACATTATACTTTTTAAATAAAGGAAGAAGTGCTGAAATATGTCTTTGCTCAGCTGACTTAATTTGCGTGAAAGGTCTGATTGAACCGAATTTTGCAATTATCGTATCGTATCTAGATTGGGCAAGATACTCATCTTGAATTGCATAAGTTAACGCTTCTTCTAAAGTAATTGAAGAATCCTGAAGGGCTCCTTTCGCCCCATAATCTTGTGGAACCTCCGTTTCCGCACTAACTTCAGAACTTAAAAAGACAATAAACAATAAAGCGATAATTTTAATCACCTTAGGCCATCTTGATACTTTATTTCCCATCACATTTCTCCTATCTTCTAAAATTTTCTTAGTTATTTTTCTCCAAATCCTTTTTTACATTCTAAAAAAGACAATTTTGTTGGCTTGCACTGAACGTGGAGAGAGGAAATAAGTATCCTTTATAAACCAAAAGGACACGTCGCTTCCTGTCAGTAAGGTAACGCCGTGTCAATTTAGGTTTTTCTAATATATTCCTTCACCCTTTTTACCCGATAAAAAGACTTCCCATTGAAACAATTAATGCAGCTGATACAAAACCCGCAATACTCACAAAGTACAAATTTATTCTTTCCATCTTATATTTCCCCTTTAGATAAGTTATTTGTTAATCACATATTACCTACCTAGAATGAAATCTAAATGAATTTTAATAATTATATTTTTCTGATAATATTAATTGGTATCAGGTCTATCCTAATCCATACTAATATACATGTTTTTAGCCGCTATCTAGTGTACAGGGGGGAGAAATAACTTGAAATTAATAGTAATTCTTTTTGTTCTATTGTTAACAAGTGCCTGTTCTTTTAATGAGACAAATAAGAGTATGGATGAGAAGATTATGGAGAATGTAGTCTATCCACAATCAACCGTAATTATCTATAAAGAAAACTTTAAGAATGGAGTTATAGTTTTGTATAAAGATAAGACCGGATTTCGTTCTGATTTCTTCATACTAAAAGAAAATTATTTTGTACATGGTGGAAACGCTGAATTAAACCCAGAAGATGGCTTATCGTGGACAATGAGAAATGACCCACATATCCCCATCGCCTTATTTGGGGGCGTGATTACTGATGAAATGATTGAAAAAGTAATTGTAAAGCAAAGAACAGTTGAACAAAAAGCAAAAATCATAGATATCAATGATGGTAAGAGGTACTGGTTTGCCATATTTGATGTATTAGAGGAACCGCTAAATGGTGAAGCTGATCCACTTAAAATTGAAGCTTATGATAAAGAAGGAAATCTCTATTGGAAATCAGGGGTTTATGAAGATGGGTTGTTTGAAGGAAGAGCAAATTAGTAAATAGGTTGAGGAACTGTTGTAATAAGCAGTTCCTCCAGTATTGTCATTTTTTTATAAAAGCTTTAATTTCTTCTTCCGGCATGGAAGAATCACATTTCACGTTTACTGTATCACCATCAGTAAAAATAAATCCAGGAACCGTTGGAATGACGTATTCATTGCGGAAGGCCGTAACTCCTACCATATCAGATTCTTCCACACTATTGATATAATAGATGTGAGTATTGGTTTCTTCAGCAACCTTTTTTAATTTTTTAACGAATATTTGACAATAAGGACATACCGCCTTGCCAATATAGATCACGGCTTCGCCTTCCCCTTTTGCCAATTCCTGTGCTTTTGCAGAATCAATTTTATCAAAACCAGCTACATTTTCTTCATAAGTGGCAATCATCGCTCACTCCCCCTTTCGCTAAAGTTCATCTTATTTAGGCAGATTGAGTTGCCACGAAACTCCAAAACGGTCATTTACCCAGCCGAACTTTTTACTAAAACCATAATCGCCTAAAGGCATAAGTGCTTGCCCTCCTTCGCTGAGTTTTTGATAAACATTATCAAGTTCTTCTTCAGTGCTGCATGTAACAAAAATCGAGAATGAAGGCGTAAAGGAAAACTGATGTTTTACATTGCTGTCAATGCACATAAACTCTTGGCCTCTTAGGGTAAAAGTAGCTTGCATGACTGTTCCTTCATCCCCCGATTCGTTAGCTCCATATCTAACTATGTTTGTAATTTGCGCATCCTCAATAAGAGATGTGTAAAAGTTCATCGCTTCTTCCGCTTTGCCATCTTGAAACATTAAAAATGGTGTAACTTTTTCCATTATGAATCCACTCCTTTTACTATCTATTTTCTAAATTATACCTATGGCTTATACTCTTGAGGGTTGCTGAAAAAATCCTCGTAATTATATCTTCCGATTAAGTCAAAGGATCCCTTACCTTCATTAAATTCAAGCACAAATATTTCTCCATGCATACCAGAGTTTACATCCGTCTTAACTATGGCAATCTTATTTTCACTAAGTTGTACAACTGTTTCCCCATTATTAATATCTAACGATGATGGAAAATCGGGATAGTTAGATTGAAATGATGGAACAGGTTTAAACGCAATAATGATCAAGCATATTAAAATACCGACCATTATCCTTCTAGTGTATTTATCCGACATAAAAATTCCTCCTCAATTATTCCAATTCCAAAAACTCACCTCATCAACTTTTAAATCCCCAACCCACGGTTCCTCGCGTAGCTTCAAGATTTCTTTTGTAGGTCCTGTTATAACAACACCATAATGTTTAAAGCCATTCGTTTCAAGGTAATCAATCCGTTTTGAAAGGTCTAGTTTCCCAAAATAAAAATAGTTCGCTTTCCGTTCATGTTCGATAATGATTAATAAAGGCATTATGTGCGACTGTAAACAGCCATGTTTTAACCTTATCCCCTTTGTAATTTTCAAATAAAGGTAAGCACGGAGAAAGGTCTCTTGAACAAGATTCTCCTTCATCACATCCTCCCTTCATTTATAAAACGAATTGGAATGAAAAAGGTTACAATAATTTTGTGTATTTCAAAGAGTTTCAAATTAAGAGTATAAATGTTTTATAGATTGGGCATTCTATAACTAGAATACTAATTATTTGGAGGTTATCGGAATGGAAATGCATAGTACCAATCTACTGCCGGAAGAACTACCAGAAACGCTAGAGGAATTTTTGTTATTCTTAAAAGAATTTTTGCTAATAAACGATAATATGCGTCAATAAAAAGTAATAAAGGATCAGGAATGTCGAAATGCCAAGGAACTATTTAGCCTTAATCGCCCTTATACTCTAAAAGGGGTACAATTCTTTTATTGAATCGTACCCCACTTGTTTAGTTAATTGTAACTTCACTAATAATTATCTATAACCCCTCCAAGTGAGGAAGCTTTAATGATAGGATTTTTCATAATTTCTGCGATTTCATCCTTTGTCCCATACACGACTACCCCTAATATTTCTACATCTTCAATCCTAGTGTCTTTCATAGCATTGTAGGCTTTCTTGTGTTCACTGAAGTTGCTTGTTTTTAGCAGCTTTAGGAACTTATCATATTCCTGGGCCAGATCTGTCGCTTGCGTATAAGCGTCCCTTATAGAAAAACCCAATGCTTCATTCTCTCTGATAAACGTTGCAGACCAATCGTATTCCTTCGCCTCTTTTTGAAATGTGCCTAATTGGGCATTGCTATAGGTGTTTACCCAAAACCAAGTCATTTGAGGCAGTTGCATGAGTGGCAGTTCACTTTGTTTGTAGGGCTTATCAAAGGAGAGAGCTACCTCATATATTTTTTCCCCTCCCATACTTTTAATCAGTTTTTCATCATTTTTATATTTTTTATAAGCAACATTGGGGTGAAAAAACATCATTTCTCTCCAACCATTTTCTTTATAGGAGAATTGCCAATCCTCTCCTGTGACTCCGATGCTGCCACCTGAACCTCTTGAAATCAATACAGATGGAATAAGACCGTATTGATATTGCTTCTGTTCAACGACAAGGGATTTAATCTTCATGTCTTTTGATATTTTATAATTGCTCATGCCTCCTAAGAAACCCCGCGAATCTACTGTTTCACTGATATAGCCATTCGGTGTGCTAAGTCGGACATATGCATCCCATTGCTTAAATGCCTTTTGGCTAAAATAAACAGAAATTGCGAAATTGGCTATGTTCAAAACAACAAATACGAATAAAGAAACGAAAACAATCATGATCATTGACTTCGTTTTACCTCTTTTTATCGCCTTTTTTATCTTCTTCTCATCAAAAATATCCTCTGAGTGTTCATTCATGAAGATTCCTCCACTTCTTTTGAAATTCTTTTCTTGCTCGATATAAATAGGTCCTAATCGTTTCTTCCTTCATACCTAGCACTAGGGCAATCTCTTTATAGCTGAGATCAAGTTCATATTTTAATATTAATAGCTGTTTATAGACTTCTTGAATGCATTCCAAAGTATGGGCGATCTCATGATTCATTTCGATAGTTAATACGCTGGACTCAGTATCTTGATCATTCACAAAATTATTCCAGAAGCGATAGTCATCAATCGAAATCACTTGTTCTTTTCCTTTTTTCTTTAACAGCTTTTTAAATTCATTCATAGAAATGGCGAAAATATAGGAAAGGGCCTTATCTGAAGGAACACCACTACTATAAGCGATATATTTCGTATAACTTTCTTGAACAATATCCTCTGCATCTTCATGGCTGCAGCCGTTCTTTTTTAAATAAAAATAAATCATTTTTGCTTGTTTTTTGTATAATTCCAACAAAAGCCGCGAATCCATAGCTCCCCCTTTCTAATGCCCTTCATTAATAAAGAGTCTTATCCCTTAAAAAAGTGTACAGTAAAACTGAAAAAGTGATAGATACTTTGGCATTAATGCCGTTGATCATATGCTTGAAGGCGGTAAGATACATATTGAAATCCTTGAGAGTACACATAAAGTATATAATGGTGGCAGTCACTGAAGAATAAATTGAGGAAGCGGGACACAGGGTCTGCGGCCCGCTTTTATGGGGTTAGGGTTATGCTTCTTCCTACTGTTCTTTCACCTGCTTCAATTCTATAAACTCCTCTTCAGAGCTGTATCGAATTAATTCACGACCTACTTGAATTATGAATTGGCCCTGTGCATCGTATTTGCCACTATCTATAGTATGGATTAAATCTACAACGGGCGATAGATCGCTGCGTTTATATACCCTTTTTCCTGCAAATACATGTTTATCTGTTACAGCCCCAATAAGTGAAGGAACGGTTCCTTTATACTTAAATGGTGAAATCGTAAACAGATTGTTATCAACAAACATCTCATTTTCACCTATGAAAATTCGACTGAATAATCCCACTTGACCAGAGCTAATGAGCTCCATGTTGGTTACATAATATACTCGCAACTCCTTATCCGCTGAAAAAAAGAGCCTTTTACCATCTTGTGAAGCATCCCAAATTTTATAGCAAGTATGGGTTCTTGGGAAGAAACCGGAAATCTTTTTTGTCTTCAAATCATAGGCCTTCTGTATAAGTTC
>JAENZK010000273.1 GCA_016841285.1 Guptibacillus hwajinpoensis
TGTATGGTAAAATTTAACTTATTTTATTTTTATTTACAGTTATGCAAAGCTAGTGAACCCGACCCTGCGTCCCACCGCCGACCCTTGCATCCCACATAATTTTATCCCCGTTTCAGCACACTAATGAAGAATAAGTAAGAAACTTTGAACAACGCAGGGAATTAAAGAAGGGATATCAAAATGAGAAAAATTTTCAGGATTGGATTGTTATTGCTAAGTTTCATCCTATTATATTCGATAGATCACGCGAATGCTGCCTCTGGCAACGAACCTGTTAATCTCTATTATGTCAAATCCGGTGATTCATTAGAAGAAATTGCGGACAAATTTGAAACGACAGTTAAGGATTTAAAAGCTACCAATGGTTTGCAAGCTAATTTATTATTTGTAGGGCAAAAACTTAAGGTTCCTGCCCTATATGAAGTTAGGGCGGGGGATACATTACAGAAAATTGCCGCAGCATTCAATACTACAGTTGGAACGATAAAAATCACCAATGGGCTTTCGTCAGATACTTTAACAGTTGGTCAAAAAATCAAGATTTCTCCAAAAAGAATGTCGATAGAGGGGCAGCACATCTTGATGACCCGGGAGGAATTTAAGGAATGGCTGCTAAATCATAAATTTAGCAGAAAAATTAATCTCATCCAACAGCATCATACTTGGGCGCCATCCTACAAGCACTTTAATGGTGGAAATCATTTTACATTGCTTAAGGGGATGGAAAATTATCATAAACAAACGATGAAATGGAATAATATTGCCCAAAATATAACAACTTTTCCTGATGGAAAAATAGCGGTTTCCAGACCATTCAACATTGCCCCTCAAGGGACCATTGGGTGGGGTGCGAACCATGCGGGGATCATGATCGAACATGTTGGGAACTTTGACAAAGGTTATGATGTTATGACAAAGGAACAAAAGGAAACCATTGTGTACATTACAGCCCTGCTTTGCATTAAGTTTGGACTAACTCCATCGATTGATACGATCACTTATCATCATTGGTGGGATTTGCGAACGGGGAATCGAGTGTTAGATAACGGCAAAGGAGCTGCTGTTAAAACTTGTCCTGGTACAGCATTTTTCGGAGGAAATACAACCAAGAGCGCAACTAAATATTTTTATCCGTTAGTGTCAAATAAAATGAATGAAATTTGGAGGACCCAACAATAGATAGTTGAAAAATAAATAGGCAGCCAATGAGATCTATCATTTCACTGGTCTGCCTTGGTGTTCCATACCTACATTTTCGTAACTTGCTCATCAAATATTTGTTTTTGCTGTTCAATAATGCTGATGGCTTCATCCGAAACTCTGCTTAGCTCTTGGTATAATGCTTTTGATGATTGCTGGTCACCTTCTGTTACTTCTTGATAGATTTTTTCAACTAGTTGTCTTCGTTTATGTCCAATTTCACGTAAATCATCACCAAGTTGTTCAATTTGACTAAAATCCATGTTGCAACCTCCTTGAAATGTTTTAAAAATATAGGAATATTTTTTTCAGAAAAGATAAAAATCATTCGTTTATTCGAGAAGGGTAAATATATGAATATAATGAATTTTCTTTTATATAGAAAAATGAATTTTTTTTGGTTATTCTAGAATAATATACGGTATGAATTTGAAAGGTGGATCGTAATGTGAAGAAACAACAAGAAAAAGAAAAACTTCAACGGGGGTTAAATAATAGACATATCCAGCTCATAGCACTTGGAGGTGCGATTGGGGTTGGGCTTTTCTATGGCTCAAGTTCGACAATTCAAACGGCTGGCCCATCCATTTTAATTTCCTATTTAGTTGGTGGCCTTGTTATATTTACCATTATGAGAGCGTTAGGGGAAATGGCAGTTGATGAGCCGGTATCGGGATCTTTTAGTTCCTACGCCAACCGTTATTTGGGCCATTTTGCTGGTTACTTAACTGGTTGGACGTATTGGTTTATGTGGGTAGTTGTTGGGATGGCAGAACTCACCGTTGTCGGTGTTTATGTCAATTACTGGTTTCCGGATATTCCACAATGGGTCAGTGCTTTAGTGGCACTAATTTTAATTTCCATGATAAACATCGCGAACGTAAAAGCATTTGGCGAGTTTGAATTCTGGTTTGCATTGATAAAAGTTGTTGCTATTATCGGCATGATCCTTGTAGGTTTAGGAATTATCCTCTTTGGTTTTGGTAATGGAGGTCAGCCAATAGGTTTTGATAATCTTTGGGCACATGGTGGCTTCGTCCCAAATGGAATTTCGGGGATCTTAATGTCATTAGTGTTAGTTATGTTTTCCTTTGGGGGTGTCGAACTTGTTGGTATTACAGCAGGTGAGGCCAAAGACCCGCAGAAATCAATTCCATCAGCCGTCAACAATGTTGTTTGGAGAATTTTAATTTTTTATATTGCTGCATTAGGAATTATGATGGTTTTATATCCTTGGAACGAAATAGGGACGAATGGAAGTCCGTTTGTGTTAATTTTTGATAAAATCGGAATCCCTGGAGCAGCACATATAATTAATTTTGTAGTCTTAACAGCAGCGTTGTCCGCCTTTAACAGTGGCTTATTTAGTACTGGTAGAATGCTTTACAATTTATCATTACAAAATAATGGCCCAAAATATTTTGGAAAACTAAACAAGTACGGCACTCCAAGACGAGGAATCTTATTTTCTTCAGCAATCCTACTCGTGGCTGTCTTTTTAAATTATATCGTTCCTGAAAAAGTTTTTATTTATATTTCATCGATAGCAACTGTTGCGGTTATTACGAGTTGGACAATCATTCTGATTACACAATTAAAATTCAGACAGTCAAAAACAAAGGAAGAAGTTAATAAATTAGCATTTAAGATGCCACTCCACCCAATATCAACCTACTTAGCTCTAGCATTTTTGGCACTAGTTATTGTTTTAATGGGCTTTATTGAAGGTATGAGAATAGCCTTAGTAGTAGCGCCAATTTGGTTTTTGATTCTTTATGTAGGTTATAGTAGGATGAAAAGAAAAAATACAGCTGGAAGTTCCACTGAAAACGAAAATGTTGGGTAAATACAAAAAAGGCGGAAGTCCTTATAGATTAGGACTCCGCCTTTTGGTATTAATTCTCTTTAAGTGGTTCGTTTTCCTCACCCATCTCCATTGCATAAGCAAGCTTTCCGGGCGCACCGCCTCTGTTTTGCTTTTCTTCAGGCATAGACCGAAGAAGGATCCGATGTACGAAATATTCCCCAACTGTAATGATGACCGCTGAAATGATACTGCCCCAACCGATTTGCAAATAGCTATTCAAAATGACACTTCCAAATGCCCAAACAATCGAATAAGAAAGGAGAAAATCAGCGATAATAGCATTCATATTTCCAATTCGCGGCAACAAAATCCGATCGCCAATGAGATAGGAGACGATAGTTGTCAGTAAACCGAACGATATGATATCCGCCCATGTCGCATCAAAAAATAGATCAAGGGCCACTACGTAAGCAACCATGCTAGTTATAAATTTTATAAGTAATACCATTAATCTTGAATACCTCCTTTTTCTTTTATTTTTTCCATAAATAATAAAATTCATTCACTGTTTATAAGGTAAATGCTAAGGTAGGGCTGAAACCTTTCATCGTTTTGAGTCGTAGAAATATATATAAATAACAAAAAGGTGTGGTTGCGATCGTTGATATTATCTTTTGGATCATTATTATTGCCTGTTTTATCTTAAGTTTTGTAGGTCTTATTTATCCTATCATTCCTGCAGTCTTGATGATTTGGATCGGCGTTGTGCTGTATCATTTTGGCATTAATCCGAACGAACTTTCTTGGATTACATGGACGTTGTTTGTGGTCTTAACGATTTTACTATTTTTAGCCGATTATTTAGCGAATCTGCATTTCGTTGATAAAGCTGGGGGAACTAAATGGGGCACTAGAGCGGCTGCGATAGGGTTAATTGTCGGCAGCTTTATGATTCCTCCATTTGGGGTCATCATCGTGCCATTCATCTTTGTATTACTATCTGAAATGATTCAAAAGAAAACTTTCCAGGAATCAATGAAGGTAGCTTTTGCGACCTTAATTGCTTTTTTAAGTGGGACTTTTGCAAAAGGGGTTATACAGCTCATCATGATCGTTATTTTTTTTATGGATATAGTATTTTAGGAAATAATAATTATTGTGGGAATAAGAGAATGGAGTGAAGCTAATGATTAATCAGATTGGTCAAATCATGTTGTACGTTAATAATCAAGATGAAGCAGTGAGATTTTGGACGGAAGTCATGGGGTTTATTGTCATTTCTGAAGAGAATAATGGGCAAGGGATGCGATGGATTGAGATTGCTCCAACAAAGGAAGCTGAAACAAGTTTCATCCTTCACAATAAGGAATGGATTGCAAAAATGGAGCCTGAATTAAATCTCGGTACGCCTTCCATCATGCTTTTTGCAAAAAATCTGGACCAATTACATAAACACCTATCTGATAAAAATATTACAGTTGGAGAGATTGTTAATATGCCTTCAGGTAGAGTATTTAACTTTTCGGATTTTGAAGATAACTATTTTGCGGTTATGGAAAAAAGTGAAACGTAAAGAGGTGTCCAATGAAATTAGAAGTAAGTGAGGATGCAGCCAAATGGTTTGCATCTGAAATGGATTTAGAACAGGGTGATTTTGTTCGTTTTGTTGTAAAACTATATGGCGGCATTCCAACCGCACACCCGTCTTATTATTTAGGGATTTCGGTTGGAAAGGAACGGGATATTGATATAAAAGCGGAAGTTGAAGGCATCACTTTTTATTTTACGCACGAAGATGCCTGGTTTTTAAAAGAGCACGACTTGAAAGTTGTAGAGAAAGATGGCGAGGTGGAATATATTTTCACCTAATTTTTATAATTGTATAATCACATATTTTTCACATATTTTCCCGATAATTTATTGGAAATTCCTCCTTACAATGAACGTAACGAAAAGCGGAAATTAGGAGGAATTTCTTATGCTAAAAAATCTTATTAAGTTTTGGTTAGATGCTGTGATTGCTGTGACATTCAGTTTATTATTTACCCCAGAAATAACGAGTTTGCCCTTCCATGAAATCGCTAGTATTATCTTAGGATTTGTATTCATCATTCATATACTTTTAAATATAAATTGGGTTATTGGACTAAGTAAAAAGTTATTCTCGAAAACTATCAAAAATAGAGCGAAATTCACTTATTTATTGAATCTAATCCTTTTCATCGATATGCTTATTATAATGGTAAGCGGATTATTGATCTCGAAGGTCCTTCTTCCAGACTTCCGATATTTTACTAACATAAATTGGATGCCTATTCATATTGTTTCATCCATTGTAGGGCTTTTCATTGTAGGAATACATATAGGTCTCCACTGGAACTGGATCAAACAAATGGGAAGCCGCTTCCCTAAGTTTGCTAAACTATTTCCTTTTCATAAACCTACACGAAGAGTTGTTTCAAGCATCATGTTAATTATTGGAACCGTTGCCTTTTTAGTACAAGTTCCAAAAGTTGTTTTATTAACACCGGCAATTTTTAGTAACGAAGCTTCTTTTCAGTTTAAGGACGGACATCGGGACGAACCTATAATAGAAGATGGTAGAGAATTCAATCCACCTATTGAGGACATGCAGGATCTTTTAAATAGAGGAGACGGGGAATTTAGTCATAGAGATGGTGGGGAAAGGCACCGTGGAGAGTTTTCTTTAACACAATTATTCTTCTTTATCCCAATTGTTATTATCTATTGTGCCATAGTGGGTGCGATTGCTTTTTATACTTATTTAGTTGAAAAACGGTTAATAAAAAGAAAAATTAAAACCTCATAATCGAAATATTAAAGGTGGTTGTTTCCATTGAAAGCAACAATCTATTTAGTGGAAGATGAAGAACATTTAAATCTATTACTCAAAACATATTTAGAAAAAGAAGGCTATGAAGTAATATCCTTCTTTAATGGCGAAACAGCATTTCAAAACATCCCCAACCTGCCTGACCTATGGATTTTGGATATCATGCTCCCGGATCTTGATGGCTATCAGCTTATTAAAAAAATAAAAGAGTTCAACCCAAGTACTCCAGTTATTTTTATGTCTGCTCGTAACCATGAGCTTGATAGAGTTGTAGGTTTGGAACTCGGTAGTGACGATTATTTATCGAAACCTTTTTTACCCAGAGAATTAGTGATCAGAACGAATAAATTAATTGAGAGATTGTACGGTGATAAAAAAGAAAATCTGGCAAATTTTAAACTTGAAGATTATCTTGTTGATATAAAGCAAAGGACGGTTTTTGATCATGACGGGGAAATACTTTTAACTACGAAAGAATTTACATTGCTCCAGTATTTTATTGAAAATAAAAATACGGTTGTCACT
>JAENZK010000274.1 GCA_016841285.1 Guptibacillus hwajinpoensis
CGTCCAGCACTTACGATCAAGCTTGATAACTGCTTGTGTTGCTTTCGGTGGAATGCCAATTGGAACCACCTCCAACTTCCCATAAAACTCGCGAGCCGGATAAGTAAAAGCACTTAGCTTAGGATGCTGCAGCGTGATTGTAACGTCTGCCTTAAATGCTAGATTAAAAGGTTGCGAGCCATCTGCGGGTACACCACTTGGTATATCTACAGAGATTTTAAAATTATTTAGCTTATTACAAGCTGTAATGATCTCGCGATAGGGAGATTTAAGCTCTCCCTTTATCCCAATCCCAAGCATTGCATCAATCATGACGTCATATTGCTCTAAACCACCCAAAGCACAAAGGGTCATTACCTCATAACCGGAGCAGCGTAAGGCGTTAAAATGAAACAATGCATCCCCTTTCACTTTTCCCTCTTCCACAAGTAAGTAGGCATCAGCATGAAACCCTAAGCTTTTTAAAATCCTTGCAATTACAAAACCATCCCCACCATTATTACCGGTACCAATTAATACCGCTATTTTCTGACTTTGATCAATAAAGTTTAACGCCTTTTGAACAAAAGCCTGGCCGGCATTCTCCATTAACAGCACACCTGGAAGTCCTATTTCACCCATTGTAAAGCGGTCAATTTCGTACATTTCATTTGCAGTCACTACTTGCAATATGTTCCCTCCTAACCGCACTAAATATATATGAGACAAAGTTACGTAATATGCAGACTAGCCCTGACAAGCAACTTTTTTTATACTATATTTCCTCTATGATTACCTGTGCAACGGCATATTCCCTTGAATGAGATATAGACAAATGCACAATATCTTTTTCTTTTGTTTTTATTTCCGGTTTTCCGAGCAGGTCTGGTACAATTTCAATATCGAGAAAACTTAAATATTCACCAAAGCCTGTCCCCTTTGCCTTCGCATAGGCTTCTTTAGCTGCAAATCTGCCTGCTAAAAATTCTATTTGTCGGCTTTTGGACAATGTTTCAAATATTTTTATTTCATTTTCCGTTAATATTCGTTTCGAAAATTTCGGTTGTCTTATCTGTATTGTCCGCACTCTATTAAGTTCGACAATATCTATACCGATCCCTTTTATCATAATCAGGTTCCCTTTCTTCTAATTAATTGGACGAAGCCATATAATAGATATATGTATGTCCATGAATATGTATAAATAAAGTATAACAAAGGAGTACTGCGAATGTTTATCCGCCATGAAAATTTCCGATCTTTTACCCGGCATTATCCAATAGTAACCGGAATTATCATCATTCATATATTACTATGGTTTGTTTTTTCAATTTTACCGGGTGGACAGCAGCTGCTTTACCTTGGAATTGGATCCAATTACGATGTATATAATGGTGAATATTGGAGGCTCTTAACGCCCATTTTTCTCCATAGCAGCTTCGGCCATATGCTTTTTAATTCTTTTTCATTAGCCATCTTTGGCCCTGCTCTCGAGAGAATGTTAGGCAAACCTATCTTTATTATTACCTACTTATTAAGCGGTGTACTTGGCAATATCGGTACTTATTTCGTCGCACCGATTAATTATTATCATCTCGGTTCTTCCAGTGCAATTTTTGGTCTTTTCGGAGTTTATCTATACATGGTCATTTACCGCAAGGATTTAATTGACCAAATGAATTCCCAGATTATTATTTCGATCTTAGTAATCGGCATGGTAATGACTTTTTTCAGATCGGACATCAATATTTACGCCCATATCTTCGGACTGATCGGTGGGGCAGCCTTAGCACCGATCGTATTAAGAAAAGCATCTCGTTTTTATTAACGGGATGCTTTTTCTAATTGACTTAATCTTGTTACCATACGCTTGCTGTGCGAATCATTAGGGTTCTCTTTTACAGCTTGCTTATATAACTCAAGTGCTTCTGGGATTTTACGGTCTAACAGCAGTTGGTCTGCCTTTGTTAATTCACGCTCTTTCAAATAGAATATCGGTGTTTTTTCCATTGATTGCTTGTTTAGTATATAACCATTGCTTTGCGTGATCACTGAGCCATTTTGATCATAAGCCTTTACATACCAAGAAAATTCCCCATCACTATTTGCATATCCTAACAAGCTTTCCGGTTCAACAGTATCTAATTCCGAACCCTCTCCTGAAAACATAATGCCTGTCGATTTTGCATACAGCTCTTCAATTGGAATAGTAAATTCGTTTTGTTGTATATTAGTTTCAATCGCTGAACAGGTTGAACCATTCACTAGTTCCAAACAAAGATTTACATCATAATAGTCTGCTTCATTGACCTTTTCCCATTTAAAGCGGAGCTCTTTTGCACGAATTTCCTCATAATTAACGGGCTCCTTGATATCAATTAAAGGATTGAATTTCATATTATACGTAATCTTTTTATCTCCAGTAATATGAATCCATTGATCTTTTGGCATGGACCAAGCCAAACCGTCAACCTGCGCCTGCCTTACACCAAGATGGATCTCATACTTACCTGGAATCACACCAGTAAACTGATAAAAGCCATTTTCATCTGTCAACGTTTGGTGCCTTTCATCATGTCTCACCGACATATTAACGGAAGTTTCATCTCGTAGAAATACCCCAACTCCCGACATCGGCAAACCGTTGCCTTTGGTAATTCTTCCTTCAATGGTTGTAAGATTTGTGTTTCCTAGTTTGATAGCTTGTTCTAACTGATGTTTGATTGATAGTAACTCACTAGCATAAACACCATTTTCAAATGGTAGGTCCTCGAGCGGCTGTTGCCCTGCTTGTTTAGCCATTTCTCTAAACTTTTCATTTTCAACATTCCACTGTTTTTTAAGCGCATCTATATCTTGGGTAAGTTTTTTATAGGCTTGATTAAAGTTCCCCTTATATAAAAGTTTTTCAGTCTCAAGCAACGAGATTATGGTTCGAAGGTCTGAATTTGTTGTGTTCACTTGCTGTGCCTGTTCTTTTAGTTCTGCGATGATTGAATCCGCTTTTGACAAATTATTAGTTTCCAACGCTATTTGAACCCTTTTCATAAAAAACTCTGTTACGTAAGGATCTTTTGCGGACGATATGGCTCTTACCGTTACTTTTACTAAAATTTGCTCCGCCTTTTCAGTATTATTCTGCTGTAGGTAGTATATGGCCAACTGCTTGGCAGCTGACTGCATATAACCATCAACCGGGCCATCCTCTACATATTCTTCTAAATATGGAATGACCTCTTCTACTGTAAACACGTTTGGATTGTCTGGATTTGGCCAAGATGTGATGGAAGGTCCAATATAAACATCAAACCG
Source organism: Guptibacillus hwajinpoensis (assembly GCA_016841285.1). GTDB lineage: Bacteria > Bacillota > Bacilli > Bacillales > Bacillaceae_J > Schinkia. Next base: position 3,292 of record JAENZK010000274.1, read on the forward strand.
GTTGGCCAAATCACCATCAATCATATATTTTTGAATGAGCTCCCATCTTTTCTTATCAGCTATATTCTGTTGTAGCAGAGATTTGATTTGTTCCATTGCTACAGCCTCGTTACCTGCTTCAAGCAGCTCTTCTATTGAAGACATCTCCATTTTGGGCTGTAAGTATATTGATACGATAGGTAAAAGCCCAAAAACCACAACCAGTATATATATAAAATGCATGATATTAATTTGTTTCTTCACAAAATTTGCACCTCCTAAAGTTATAGACACTTTATTGTTCAAGAAAGTTTCATTTTTGGATAAAATAACCTAGAATAATTCACATCTATAATTCCCTATTAGATTTACAATAACTGTGAAGAGATGAAAGGAGTGATATTTATGTTTCACATCGATGTTTATCTCAAAATGAAAAGGCATCAAAAATATATTGTTTTGGCATCCGCTTTCCTCGCCTTTTTAGGAATAGGCAGTGGTGCCGTCCTATATACCAACGGTGCCCATGGATTAGGTCAAACTTGGGTGATACTCGGTGGCTTAGTACCTATTTTATTAATAATTACAACTGTTAAAAACTTAAATTCATATTACTCAAAAGGTTAATTTTGACCCCTTTCTCCTAAAACTGGAGAAAGGGGTTTTATATAATAAAAAATGCTAACCCCCTGGTTAGCATTTTACATTCATGTTTATTTAAATGTTTTTTTACGGCTGCCGCTTGGACTTGAACTACGCCCACGACTATTTCGTTGGTAGCCGCCGCCTTTGCCTCTTGAACCACCACCATCGCGACGTCTGTTATCACGTGAATAGTTATCACGTGAGCGGTTGTCACCTCGTGGTTTACGGTCCTTCACAATAACAGGTGCTTCTGCTGTTAACTGAACAGGTGTTTGATCTGGTTCTTTAGTTAGCAATTTAATAGCCGCCGCCACTACTGTAACAGAATCATGCTCGTCCAGTAGTTCCTCTGCCATATGCTTATAGAATGAAAAATTCTCATTCTGAATAGTATATAATATCTTTTCAGCTGTAATTTGCTTTTGTCCTTCTAATGCATCATCCATGGAAGGAACTGGTTTTCGTTCCATACTTCTTTTTGTTGTTCGTTCAATATTTTTCAATTGACCAATTTCTCTTGGTGTTACAAACGTATAGGCTAGTCCTTGTTTTCCAGCACGGCCTGTACGTCCAATACGGTGAACATAGCTCTCCGGGTCTTGTGGAATATCAAAGTTATATACATGTGTAACGCCGGAAATATCTAGTCCACGCGCAGCAACATCAGTTGCAACAAGAACTTCAATCGTACCAGCTTTAAACTTTTTAAGAACTGAGCTTCTTTTTGCTTGTGTTAAATCACCATGGATACCTTCGGCAGCATACCCTCTTGAATTTAATGCTTCACTTAATTCATCAACACGGCGTTTTGTACGTCCGAAAACAATGGCCAACTCAGGTGATTCCATGTCCAACAAACGTGTTAATACATCGAATTTCTTTTTCTCCTGCGTTTCAATGTAGTACTGTTCAATATTTGGAACAGTCATCTCTTTGGCCTTAACTTTAATTTGGACTGGATCTTTCATAAATTTCTCAGCAATTTTACGGATTGGTTCCGGCATTGTCGCAGAGAACAATAGGGTTTGACGCACTTCCGGCACTTCTTTAAGAATAGCCTCAATATCTTCAACGAAGCCCATATTTAGCATTTCATCGGCTTCATCCAATACAACAACTTGAATATTTTGCAAACGAATCGTTTTCCGGTTCATATGGTCCATTAAGCGACCAGGTGTTCCAACAATAATTTGCGGTCTATTTTTCAAAGCACGGATTTGGCGGTTGATATCCTGTCCACCGTATATAGGTAGTGCTTTTACCCCTTTATATTGACCAATACGATTTAACTCTTCAGCAACTTGAATAGCTAATTCACGTGTTGGCGCAATAACTATTCCTTGAATAGACGAATTTTTCAAATCCATTTTTTCGAGCATCGGAATACCGAATGCTGCTGTTTTTCCGGTACCTGTTTGCGCTTGACCGATAACATCTTTTCCTTGTAAGGATACAGGGATAGTTTCAGCCTGAATTGGTGTAGCCTCTTCAAAGCCCATCGCCTGTATTGATTTCATAATTTTCTCACTTATTCCTAATTCATGAAACATTGTCATGTATTCAAAACTCCCTAATTTCTACTTTTTGGCATAATGATTAATCTTAGCATATTCAAGTAAACTAAGCAAACAAAAAGCCTTTATGGTAAAATATATATACGATCTTTTAAAAAAGAGGAGATTATCTTGAACCCAAAATCAAAGCATTATTTGGCTTTATTAATAGGAGCAATTGCCGTATCAACTTCAGCTATTTTTGTTAAACTTTCTTCAGCACCAGCTGCGATTATTGCAACGTACCGATTATTATTTACGGTACTTTTGATGGTGCCCTTTTTTACGCCCATTTATTGGCGGGAAATCCGACTAATTGAAAAAAAGGACTGGGTCTTTTCGATAATCGCAGGGGTGTTCCTCGCGTTTCATTATATTTTTTGGTTTGAATCGCTGAATTATACATCTGTCGCTAGTTCTGTTGTCCTTGTTACTCTTCAGCCTCTTTTTGCTTTTATTGGCACATATCTTTTTTATAAAGAAAAAATAAATTTAGGTGCTTTTTTAAGCGGAATACTAGCCATTATAGGAAGCTTTATCATTAGCTGGGGCGATTTTAAGGTTAGCGGCATGGCATTATGGGGTGATTTTCTTGCAATCATCGCAGCCGTAATGGTAACAGCCTATTTCCTATTCGGGCAGACAGTACGTAAAAGGCTTTCCTTATTTACATACACTTTTGTCGTTTACCTGATTAGCTCAATTACTTTAATTATTTACGATTTAATTCTGGGATATTCTTTATTTTCTTATCCCAAACAAGATTGGCTCGTTTTTCTTTTATTAGCTGTCATACCAACCCTTTTAGGCCATACTTTATTTAATTGGGCGATTAAATGGTTAAGTACTTCTATTATTTCCATGACTATTCTGTTTGAACCCGTTGGCGCTTCCATTTTAGCTTACT
>JAENZK010000275.1 GCA_016841285.1 Guptibacillus hwajinpoensis
GCCCGCGTCCGAAAGGAGCAGGCTGTTTGTCATTTGAGCTGGGCCAGAGTTTCCGGCCCTCTGGCTCACCCGACACCGCGCTCCATTTTTTCAGGCCACAGGGTCGGGTTCTCTGGCGTCCTCTCTCCATTACGATATTTTTTGTTGAATTTATAACGTAATGTTTGAATATGAACTATAGTAGGTTATAATATTATTAAAAACTTTCTTAAGTGAGGTAACTAAAGTGAAATCACCGTATAACTTACCTCTCCTTCCACTCACATTTGACGCAGAAACACAGCTTGCCTTCTATAAAAAGGTAGTAGAAGCTTCTGCAAAGTTGGAGAAATTAAAACAAAAATTACATTATTCCTTAGTAAACGAATCATTTATTCAATTATTAACCTTATCTGAATCCGTACAATCTACACGTATCGAAGGAACACAAGTGACGTTTAGTCAAATGTTAGAAGATACCCTAGAAGAACAGCAGGACTGGGAAAAAATTGAGGTACGTAATTATCAAAAAGCGTTAAAACTGGGGATGGAAAAAATAAGAATTGGTTACCCTTTGACTGAACGATTGATTCGAGACATGCATATTATTTTAATGGAGAATGCGAGAGGGTCCACAAGTGCAGCAGGAGAGTTTCGAAAAATTCAAAATTTCATTGGCCCTAGTAACAATATAAAGGATGCATCTTATTTCCCTCCTGAACCCCACCTAATGGCAGAATACATGACAAATTTGGAGCGTTATATAAATGGTCACCCATATAAACCAGAAGAAGAACTCGATCCACTGCATCCCCTAATTAAGGCAGCGATTATCCATGCACAATTCGAATCTATTCATCCTTTCTTAGATGGAAATGGACGTTTAGGGAGGATCTTAATTGTTTTATATCTATTACAATCAAAGATCATCGATTCGCCATTCTTTTTTATTAGTGAAGAACTGGAAAGAGAGAGGTTTAAATATTATGCTCTATTAAATGGAGTAAGATCCATTGGACGTAAAGAACCAGATTGGAAAAGTTGGATTTTATTTTTCTTGGACGCTACAATGCGAATGGCAGAAAACCATTATGAAAAATTGGATCAAGCTGAAAAGTTATACCAAGAGGGATTCTCCAAACTACAGCAACCTTCCACTAAGAAAGTTTGGGGCGCAATGTTTTCAAATCCAATTGCCACTGTTCACCAAATTAAAACTACTACTAATTTGGCAGCTCCGACAATAAGAAAGAGCCTTGCCGAACTTGTACGGTTAAATATGATTTATGGTGACGATCGCCAGAGAAATCGCCGCTTCTATCAATATGATCTGATTCGAATCATGTCAGAATAACATGTTAGAATAACAAAAAACCAACAGCCCGCGTCCGAAAGGAGCAGGCTGTTTGTCATTTGAGCTGGGCCAGAGTTTCCGACCCTCTTGCTCAGGATTTTGGGGTCACGGGTCGGGTTCTCAGGCAAACCGAGCCACAGTTCCCGACCCCGCGTCCCACCAGGGCCAGAGAACCCAACCCTCTGGCCCACTCGCCCGAGGCCCGCATTTACTTCTCCAATTTCGGGCTGAAAAACTGGCGTTTGCTTGTTGCTAGGAAGCTACTGGTTGAGGTGATGGTCTTGTTCCGAATCGAGACTTGAAATTGATTTAGTAGACTTGTTAATGAATCTCGTAGTTTGTCTTTTATGGTGAGTTTTAATCCATACTGCTGAAGATTATCTACTTCATTTGTCCAAACGATCGACCCGCTAACCTCAAGGGTTTGATCTAAGATGTATGTTTTTAATTTTAAAATTAAATCCGGCCTTGCTGGCAATTTGATATTGGAAGTGAAGCGGACGCCTCCGGGACCGATATCTTCAATTAATACCTTCGTCATCCCCATCTGTACTGCCTTTCCACCTAATGAAGTGATCGTCATTTCTGCAACTAACTGTCTTGGCAAGTCAATTCGGAAATACTCACGGCGATTATCAAAAGAAGAATCCTCCGTTAAAACGCCGGTTTGTGGCAAGCACTCGCCTGTTTTGAGCATGCTTTCAAATTCTTCCGTTGGGACGGGTTTGCTGAATAAATACCCTTGCAGTTCATGGCAATGGATTTTTCGCAAATAGGCGTATTGTTCACTAGTCTCTACACCTTCTGCGACCACATCGATTTTTAATTTTTCGGAAAGTTTAATGACGGCTGTAGCAATTTCAGTATTCTCAATATCAATTGGAATTTGTTGAATAAATGATCTATCAATTTTGACTGTGCTCGGTTTTAGCTTTTTCAAATAACTTAAAGAGGAATAGCCTGTTCCGAAATCGTCAATGGCAATACTGATCCCCATTTCACGTAATTGTTCCAATTTGAGCGCAATATGTGCTTCATTTTCCATAACAACGGTTTCGGTAATCTCAATTTCCAGCCATTTTGGATCGAGTCCAGTCGCTATTAGAATGTTTTCAACTGTATCGACAATGTTGGCTTGTAAAAATTGCAACGCTGAGAAGTTCACAGAAACTTTAATCGGGTTATACCCTTGATCCTGCCATTTTTTGTTTTGAGTGCAGGCCTCATACAACAGTTGCTCGCCAATCGTATTGATTAACCCTGATTCCTCAGCTAGGGTGATAAATTCCTCAGGGGATACAATTCCCCATTCAGGGTGTTTCCAGCGAGCCAAGGCCTCTGCCCCAACGATTTTATTCGACTTACTGTCAACCCGAGGTTGGTATAGTAAGAAAATATTCTTTTCTGCTACGGCTTTTCTAAGATCGTTTTGCAAAGTGAATTTTTTATATGTACTGATATTCATAGTAGGAGAAAAAATTTGGTATTTATTTTTCCCCTCATCCTTCGCCCTGTACATCGCAAGCTCCCCATTTTTCGCTAAGTCTTGGATGTTGTTGCTCCCATAGGGATATAAACTGATGCCAATGCTAGTTGTAATAAACAGTTCATAATTTTCTATACTAAAAGGCAGCTCAAACAGCTTTAAAATATCTTGAGCCACGTCATGAACTTCATCCAATTCTTTAAGGTTTGATAAAATAACAGTGAATTCGTCTCCCCCTACACGTGAAACAAAATCTGTTGCCCTTCTAATACCATTCAAGCGGAACGCGACTTCTTTCAAAAGCTTGTCACCAATTTTATGACCCAACGTATCATTCAAAAATTTAAACCCATCCAGATCTAGAAACATTAAGGCCAACACGGATTGCCTTTGTTTTGCCTCTTCAAAATTACGTCTCAGTTCATCTTCAAAAAGCCTGCGATTTGGAAGCCCGGTTAAATAGTCGAAATAAGCCATATGCTCCGCTTTTTCTTCTTGGGTCTTAAGCTCATCTTCTATGTGTTTGAAATTGGAGATATCATTAATAATGACAAGATAACCTTTTACCTTTTGATTATTGTCATACCATGGCATCGGGCTAATCGTAGCATCAATTAGGGTCCCGTCTTTTCTTAGCCTTTTTGCTTCTATACTAGGAACCGAATGCCCAGCCATGATACCCTCAAACATTTTTTTAAATTTCTCTGCTTCAAAGTCAGGAATAATCGGAAAAGCCTGACCTACAATCTCTTCTTCCTTCCATCCAAACATTTTTTCAGACGTTTTGTTCCAGTATTTAACGTTCATGTTTGAATCAAGCGCAATCAGTGCTAATGGCGAATTTTGAAATACGGTTAGTAAATTCTGAGCTGTCTCCTTGAAATCCCGCAACATTTTGCCATACCTCCAAATTGTTGTAATACCCATTTCCGTTTTGTTTTAGAAAAATAAAAAAAGACCTGCCGCCGTAATAAAAGGGACAAGTCTTTTACTTCATTACGGTAACTGGCTGACATTCCATCCACGATGGATTAGTCCCTATAGCTTTGCGTCACTACATTTCTGTAGTTTTGCCTTTTTCACATTATGGTCTCTTCATCTACTTTCAATTTTACAACATTCAGGACTTTTGTACAGTAGAAATGCGAATATTTGTAAAAAATATAAATATTTGTAGGAATATGTCGAAAAAAGTAGGCAAGAAGCGGGCCGCAGGGCGGAGGTGGGCCGCAGGGTCGGGTACTTCGGCCCGAATAGAAGTGAGCCGGAGTTCCCGACCCTGCGGCCCACGTTTTTTAGACCTTTCTCGACAATATTCGATATGATAATATGGACTTGGGCAAATTTTACGAAAGTAAAAGACGCAAAGCCGAGGCCTAAAACGAGAAAAAATCGTCATGGTAGACTGGTTGCAGAAAGGATGTTTCATAATGAAAGGTATTCTTATAGTAGATGATTCCCTTTTTATGAGGAGCTATTTAAAGAATATTCTAATCAAGTCTAACTTCAATGATATAGTAGAGGCAGAAAACGGCCTACAAGCTATTGATAAGTACAAGATATATTCACCTAGCGTTGTGTTAATGGATATTACAATGCCTGTTCTTAATGGAATTGAAGCTCTAAAAGTAATAATGAATATTGACCCCAAAGCGAAGGTTATCATGTGTACAGCATTAGGAGGACAACAAGCGATAATAAATGAAGCTATTAAAATTGGGGCTATAGATTTTGTTGTTAAACCCTACTTTCATAACTTAGTTTCTATTGTTGAAAAGCATTTTAATGTGACACATAGAAATTCTTCCGTTCGCTTCTAAAAAGAATAAGGCCGGAGTACCCGACCCTGCGACCCACAAAAAAACAACGTCTATTCCCAACATAGTAGAGAATAGACGTTGTTAAAATAGCATCTTCATTTTTCTGACTACACATTAGTCAAATCTTGTAGTTTAATTCTTTCATCGTGGTTTAAAATATTTTCTAATCCCAATATAATTACCATTCTTTCATCTTGTAGTTTTGCCACTTTCATAGGGTTTTCTCTATAGGCATTTTCTACAAAAACACCCGATAATGTTTCGATTACATTGTCATTAATGTCAATGACATCAGTGGCTACATCAACCAATAATCCAACCTTAGTTTGGTCTAAATTTGCAATTAATAAATTGGATTGATTCGTATAATCAGTCGTACCCATTCCAAGTCGTTCCTTTAAATCAATAATTCCGATGACCTCACCTCGAAGATTAATAACACCTTTTACAAAATCCAGAGTATGGGGAACTTTCGATATTTCTTGGAATTTCTCAATAGAAGAAATTTGGTTCATATCCATTCCATATTCCTGATGATTTAATCGAAAAATAATAAATTTTGATATATTCTCCATACTTTAGTCACCTTTCCAGTTTTTAAAGTCTGCCCATTATTTTGGTTACCCCCATAAAACTTTTCCTGAATACTACGGAGACAAAAGATCTAGCGGGCCGGAGAACCCGACCCTGCGGCCCATTCAAGCCAAAGAACCCGACCCTCTGGCCCACGCAATCAAATCTTAAATTTCGATACTAAATCTTGTAATTCTAAAGCTAACTTACTTAACGCTTCACTTGATGCACTAATTTCCTCCATAGATGCTAATTGTTCTTCTGATGCTGCCGCTACTCCTTGTGACTGTTCTGAAGCATCTTTAGCAATTTGGGCTAACTGTTCAACAGAAGCAGTTACTTCTTCTGAATTCGCTGAAATTTGTTCTGATGTAGCTGAAACTTCTTGAATTTGATAATTCACCTGTTGTACAGCTTTTAGGACTTCTTGGAAGGCATCACCGGTCTTATGTATAACATTCTTACCAGTATCAACCTCATTGATATTATGAAGCATCTCGTTATTAGCTAAATCGGTATCTTTTTGAATTTCTTGGATTAATTGAACGATTTGGGAAGCCGATGAACGCGATTGGTCCGCTAGTTTCCTAACCTCTTCGGCCACCACAGTAAACCCCTTGCCATGTTCTCCTGCTCTGGCAGCCTCAATCGCAGCATTTAAAGCTAATAAATTTGTTTGTTCCGATATATCGGTAATTACATCAATGATATTACCTATTTCCTTGGAGCGTTCGCTTAACTTTTTAATAGCCTCCGTAGTATTTTTTGTGCCATCTTCAATCGATTCCATCTGATGAATAGCCTCTTGAAGAGATTGATAACCTTGTTCGGATAAAGTTGTTGCTGCTTGGGCGGAATCCCTTACAGCTGTAGATGACTCTGCAATTCGTTGGATACCCGTTGATACTTCTTCCATAGCAACCGCACTCTGTTCAGAACTTGAAACCTGAGCTTCTGAACCACTGGCTACTTCTTGAATGGCGGAAGATATTTGCTCCGTAGCTTCAGTTGCTTGTTCACTTGTAGCTTGTAACTCTTCTGATGATGCGGCTACTTGCTCAGCACTACGATTGATCTGTTGAATAACCTGCTTTAAATTGAAG
>JAENZK010000276.1 GCA_016841285.1 Guptibacillus hwajinpoensis
GCGCAGTAATATTTGACCCTTACCAAAGCTGATTTGCCCCTGTATAATAGGTGCCCCAAGCTCTGAAAAGTCAATGCCATGGGCATGATAATAAAGCTGGTTTCCCATAATCCCGAACTTTTTTTCAAGCAAGGCCAGAGGATAATTAGCAAGCTGCCCTACTGTCATAATTCCCATTCGATTTAATGTACGTTCTAAACGGTAGCCAATTCCCCACATTTTACTTAAAGGACTTACCTTCCAAAGCTTTGTTTTCACATCCTCATAGGTCCATTCTGCAATTCCGGACTTTTTCGCTTCAAGGTCTAAACAAAGCTTCGAAAGTAACATGTTTGGACCAATGCCGACTGCACATGGTAAATTAAATTGCTTAGCAATTGCTTCCCGTATCTTTTCAGCGGTTTCCTGTGCATTTCCCCACAAGCGCTCTGTCCCATCTATTTTTAAAAAGCTTTCATCAATACTGTATACATGGATGCATTCCTTTGGTACAAACTGATTGAATAGTCTCGTAATCTCAGTTGATGTTTTTAAAAACGTTCCCATCTTGGCATTTACAATCTTTATACGAGGATCATATGGAATTTCAAACAACCGGTTTCCTGTTTTAATTCCAAACTCAGATTTCATTTTTGGAGAGGAAGCAAGGACAATGCTTCCTTCCCGGTCCGTATCTCCAACTACTGCTAGATAACATGTTAATGGATCTAATCCAAGCTGCACGGCTGCACAGCTTGCAAAAAAACTTTTCATATCTATACACAAAATTTTATGGTGTGGAGCAGTTGAATAAGATATCATGAGGATCCCTCCATATAATTAAGAACCTATGTTCTGTTTTATATCATAAAGAATGTATGTTCTCATTTCAAGCAAAAAAACACCCACTATCCTTTTAAACATGGATTAGTGGGTGTTAATAACTCAAGCACTTGCACTTTTAGCAATCGTTTCGTTCATTTTATTTTCGATTTCGACGCCCATTTCCGCTGAGCGGGCTGCAGCGCGTTCGATACATTGGATCATCGCTTCTTGGTATTTAAATTGTTCTAGTACTTTTAAACCAGCTTCTGTTGTTCCACCTGGGCTCATAATTTCTTTTCTAAGTGTTGATGGATGCTTCGGAGACGATTTCAACATTTCAGCTGCACCAATAATCGTTTGTAGAATCAGCTCTTTACTCACATCTTTTGCTAAACCTAAATCTGAAGCAGCTTTTTCCATCGCTTCAACTAAATAATAAACATAAGCTGGACCGCTTCCTGAAAGACCTGTTACCGCATGAAGATCCTCTTCATTAACCTTTGAAACTGTTCCGATTGTTAAAAACAAAGTTTCCGCAATAGTTTCATGCAAGTCATCAGCATACGTCCCTTTTGATATTGCAGTAGCTGAATAACCGATGGTTGCTGAAGTATTTGGCATTGCCCGGATGATCGCAATATTTAAGTCCAACAATTCTTCCATACTTTTTGTTGAGACTCCGGCAATGACTGAAATCAACATTTGTTTTTCAGAAACAAAAGGCTTAATTCCCTCCAAAGCCGACGTTACGTCCTTTGGCTTCATCGCTAAAATAATAACACCTGCATTTTTGATCGCTTCTTCTTGATCATTCGTTACTACAACTCCGTATTGTTCTTTATAATAATCTAATCTTTCTTTATTTGAACGGTTTGTTACAATCAATTGTTCCTTTTCAAACAGTTCGCTGTTCAGCATTCCCGACACCATGGCCTCTGCCATTGAACCTGCACCTATAAACGCATAGGTTAATTTTTTGTTCATTTATGTTCCCTCCAGTTTAATATCAAATCAAAAAGACCTTTCTATCCTCTTAATAAAAAGGACGGAAAGATCTTAATTCCGCGGTACCACCTTCATTGACAAAAAGAAAAAATAGGTTTGCTACACTTTTCTAATTGTCCTCTCAAAAGCTCGTATCGTGAGCTAGACGATTAGGTTTCCCTAATAGCTCAAGGGTAGGTTCGAATTGCATCCTGCTGTGAAGTCTCTCAGCCTCTGAACTTCACTCTCTTTTCGCGATTACATATTCTACTGGTCCCCGTCAACGCCAATCCATTAACTATACTTTTTAAGATATTATGCATGTTTTCAATATTGATGTCAATAGCTATTACTTGTTTAATTTTTCTACTGTTATGATAATATAACTAAAGAATTGAAATACTTTGGGGGGCTTATGAAGAAAAATCTATTAAACAAAAATATTGTCATCACTGGTGCTTCTTCTGGAATTGGAGAAAAAGTGGCGATCTTGACTGCTGAACTTGGAGCTCGTCCAATACTTTTGGCAAGATCTACTGAAAAATTAAAGGAAATCTGTGAAATAATTAAACAAAAAACAGAAAGGGAATGTATTTTTTATACACTTGATGTCAGTGATTTTGAACAAGTGAAGGTTGTTTTTAATAAAATATATGAAGATGTCGGTCAAATCGATATATTATTGAATAATGCCGGTTTTGGGGTATTTGAATCATTACAGGAAGCAAGCCTCGATGAAATTAGGCGAATGTTCGAAGTGAATGTATTAGGCTTAATTGCTTGTACAAAGGAAGTTATCCCTTATATGCTCGAAAAAAATAGAGGTCATATTATTAATATTGCTTCCCAGGCTGGAAAGGTTGGAAGTGCCAAATCAAGTGGGTATTCAGCAACAAAGCATGCGGTTTTAGGATTTACCAACAGTCTCAGATTAGAGTTGTATCAGACCAACATTTATATTTCAGCCGTGAATCCTGGTCCGATTGAAACTAATTTTTTCAGCAAAGCTGACAAATCGGGAAACTATGTTAAAAATGCGAAAAAATTTATGCTGAAGTCTGATTTTGTGGCAGAACAAATTGTTAAATTAATGCTTTATCCAAAACGAGAACTAAACCTTCCTAAATGGATGAATACAGCCAGTATTTTTTATCATATATTCCCTGGATTTCTTGATAAACTGCTTGGCAAGACATTTAATATGAAATAATAATTCGCAGCTATATGAATTTTACATATATATTTTTAATACAGATAAGTATAGACAAAAACATTTTTACTACACTGATAATATAATGGTATTAAAGATGTTAAAAATTCTACTTCTTAGAGCAGGGGGAGAGGGATATGAGATTAAATAATAAGGTGGCAATTGTAACTGGTGGTGCAAATGGAATCGGCAGAAAAACCGTTCATCGCTTTGCAGCTGAAGGAGCAAAGGTTGTCATTGCAGATTTTAATGAAGAAGAAGGGATTAAGGTTGTACAGGAGGTTCTTGATCAAGGAGGAACTGCTGTATATGTTAAAGTTGATGTTGGCAACCATGAAAGCACACAAAACATGGTCCGAACAACTTTAGATCATTTCGAGAAAATTGACATTTTAATAAATAACGCCGGGATTACTAGTGATGGCCTGTTAACAAAGCTTACTGAAGAATCATGGCAAAAGGTTATTAATGTAAATTTAACAGGAGTATTCAATTGTACAAAAGCAGTTATACCATCTATGCTTGAAAACGGTTCAGGAAGGATTATTAATACTTCCTCTGTTTCCGGTGTATATGGGAATTTCGGTCAAACCAACTATGCTGCTGCAAAAGCTGGCGTGATTGGGATGACAAGAACATGGGCAAAAGAATTAGGTGGAAAAGGAATAACCGTGAATGCCGTTGCACCAGGATTTTGTGATACAAGTATGACCCAACAGGTCCCGGAAAAAGTTATTCAGAAAATTATTCAACAAATACCACTGAAGCGTCTTGGAAAACCCGAGGATATCGCTAATGCCTATTTATACCTAGCATCGGATGAAGCCTCGTACGTAAATGGTACCGTTCTCCATGTTGATGGTGGCATCGTAATGTAGTAAAAAACCTTAGCCCAATCGGGCTAAGGTTTTTCTATATCATATTGTCCAGCTACAGCGCCCAGCGACTAGTGGACTTCGCCCACCTCCCTACGATAAGTCAACATCGAATCGCTGCGCTCTTCGTGTTTCCTTTATCTCAGTCGATGGGCTCCAGTCCTTACGTCGCTGAACGGGCGCTTCCGCCTTTCTTATAGATATGGATTTTCGTGTCTTGCTTTTAGGCGATTCCAACGACGATCGATTTCGCGCTCGAATTCTTTGTACATATCAGCATTTTCTGGTTTTAACATATGCTTTGTTTTACCCATGTATTTTAACCATTCAGAAAGCTCAATTGTTTTCTTCTTTTCTTCCGGATTGTATGTGATTGTAGTTTCACCACGTTCCATCTCATAAAGAGGGAAGAAGTTACAGTTAACAGCAGCTTCCATAATTGTACCACCAAAACGGTCTTCTGATTTCCAGTTTAATGGACAAGTAATTAAAATCTTACCGTAGGCCATTCCTTCGTTTTGTGCATACCATTGTGCTTTAGCAGCTTTTTTCACTAAATCTTGAGGGAATGCCTCAGTACCAGTGAAGATATAAGGGATGTTTGTTGCCGCCATAATTTGTGCAGTATCCTTATGGTGGAATGCTTTACCTTGTTGTGTTTTACCAACGTTTGTTGTACTTGTCATATGACCAAATGGTGTTGAATAGGACATTTGAGAACCAGTGTTCATATAACCTTCATTATCATATTCAAGAATGATAAGCTTATGGTTTCGGTTAGCAGTACCAATCGCTGAACCCATACCGATATCCATACCACCGTCACCAGTAATCATAACGAATGTTACATCATCATCAAATTCAATTTCACCACGGCGTCTCATTTCATAGAATGCTTCTACTGTTCCAGATAATGTTGCTGGTCCATTTTGGAACAAGTTGTGCATCATTGGCTGTTTGTGTGAAGTATATGGATAGCCTGTTGTAGTAACATAGCCACAGCCAGTTTGGAATAATGTAATAACGTCGCCTTCGATTCCTTTGAAGAAAAGCTCAAGTCCTGGGAAGATACCACAGCCAGGGCATGCGCCATGACCTGAACCAAGACGTTTAGGCTTAGTTGTCAATTGACGTAATGGTGGAATCTTCACCTTTAATTTATTCGTTTCAGGATCTGGAGTAACTTCGATTAAACCAGTTTTGAAATCATCACCATGCATCGGTTTGATCGCAGGCTTCATTTTGTTTTCTGGCTTACCTGGTTGAACACCGAAATAGTCGAATGGTTTTTCAGCATAACCTTTTTCCATAGCATCAATAGCCATTTCATACATTTCGACAGCTTCATCTGTAAAGAAGTCTTTACCACCAAGACCATACACACGGCTTAATACGATTGTTTTATTTTCTTTATCATCTTGAAGTGCAGCTTTAATTTCATGAGTCATATTTGCGCCATGACCACCGTAAGAATCTGCACGCTCACCCACTAATAATGCCTTCACATTTTTAAGCGCTTTGCGAAGTTCTTCAGCTGGGAATGGACGAATAATATTCGGGCTAACAACACCAGCTTTGATGCCTTTAGCACGAAGTTTGTCAACTGCGTCTTTTGCAGTTTCAGCTGCTGAGTTGATAAGGAATAATGCTACTTCTGCATCTTCCATTTTATACGTATTTAATACTTCATATTTACGACCTGAAAGTGCTGCATATTCTTCAGCCACTTGCTTGTAAACATCATAGGCTCTATATAAAGCTTCAGATTGCTGATAATTATTGTTCATTAAATCATGGCCATCCATATGAGCACCAATTGTAACCGGGTTACTTGGGTCAACGACAACAGGATATTCAGTTGGACGCTCACCTACGAATTGTTGAACTACTTTACGATCTGCAAAATAGTCTACTTTACGTTTTTGGTGTGATGTAAAGAAGCCATCATAAGCAACAATAACTGGTAGACGAACATCGGAGTGTTCTGCAATTTTAAGTGCCATAATATTCATATCATAAACTGCTTGCGGTGTAGGAGCTGTTAAAATAACCCAGCCGATATTTAAACCAAAGTATAAGTCAGAATGGTCACCACGGATATCTAATGGACCACTGATTGCACGAGTTACTAGATTCATAACCATTGGGAAACGAGTACCTGATTGAACTGGAAGTTGTTCAAGCATGTACATAAATCCGTTCGCACTAGTCGCGTTAAATACACGAGCACCAGCAACAGCAGCACCGTAACAAATACCTGCTGAACCATGTTCACCGTCAGCAGCAATTAATTTAATGTCATGCTCACCGCGCGCCTTCATTTGGTCCAAGAATTGTGCAACCTCTGTTGATGGTGTAATTGGGAAGTAACCCATTAAATGATAATTTATTTGTGCCGCAGCCATCGCAGCCATTTCATTACCA
>JAENZK010000277.1 GCA_016841285.1 Guptibacillus hwajinpoensis
GCTTAAGCGTAAACCCGACAAAATCACCCATTTCGATAAAAGCCTCTTCCGGCAAATGGGGAAATAATTTCATCGCATATTTTTCACTACGTCCGCCAGTGGTAATGACAACATGTTCCAATTGATTGGCGCGGGCTACTTTTATATATTGAACAATACTTGCCATATAAGCTGAGGATGAAAACGGAACGACGATCCCTCTAGTGCCTAATATAGAAATACCACCGATTACTCCGAGACGACCGTTTAGAGTTTTCTTCGCTATTTCTTCCCCATCCGGAACAGAAATGGTGACTGAAATCCCGCGGTTTATTTCAAATTTTTCAACAATTTCCTTTACGGTTCCCCTTATCATCTTTCTCGGTATGGGATTAATGGCCGCCTCACCAATCGGAATTTGCAGCCCTGGCTTTGTGATTCTGCCCACTCCAATTCCACCGTCAAGTACGTAATCCGTTTCGTCATTCCATTGAACCGTAGAAAGGATGAGCGCACCATGGGTTGCATCAGGATCATCTCCGCCATCCTTTATTACCCCAGCCGTGACCTTACCTTCGAAAAGATTACACTGAGCAATGTTAAAAGTGACGATTTCTCCTGCAGGAATTAAGATTTTTACCTTTTCAACCGGTGTGCCAGTGATTAATGCTAATAAAGCTGCCTTTGTAGCGGCTGTTGCACAGGCACCAGTTGTATAGCCATGTCGTAACGGTTTCTTTTCTTGTTGATCTGTAGATGCCATTGAAATCTACCCTTTTGATACCCGATCAGCTATGATTGAAATTGCATTTAAAGCTGCCACGACAGCTGTGCTACCGCCTTTTCTACCCACATTCGTAATAAACGGAAGATCAAGCTTTGCCAGCTCTTCTTTTGATTCTGCAGCAGATACAAATCCAACCGGCATCCCAATAATGAGGCTTGGCTTAGCCTCGCCCGCTTTCACTAAACGTATTAATTCTAATAGAGCTGTTGGTGCATTTCCGATTACATAGATTCCACCATTTACCTCTCTCGCCCCTTTTCTCATCGAAATAATGGCTCTAGTTGTATTCAGGCTCTTTGCTTCGTCAACTACATCCGGGTCGGAAATATATACGTGAACATCACTTCCAAATTTCTCTAATCTTGGCTTACTGATTCCCGCCTGCACCATTTGTACATCCGCAACAATTTGCTCCCCATTTAAGATTGCGTTTATCCCAGCCTGTACGGCATCCGGATGTAAAAGCATGCTTTTGCCAAGTTCAAAATCGGCGGAAGAATGGATCACGCGTTGAACAACCGGCCATTGTTCCTCTGTAAACGAATGCTCACCGATTTCTGCATCAATCATTTCCATGCTTTTTCCCTCAATTTCCTGCGGCTGCACTGTGAGTGGCTTAAATTCTGTATTAAAATCCATTGATATCTACTCCTTTTAAATGGTCTATTACGTCTTGTACATTTGAATAGGTGATTCCATATTGGATCCTTGGTCTTTTTATCAAGATCGTTTCAATCCCTAGTTCCACGGCGGCTTCCACTTTTTCATCAACTGCCCCTTCCTTCCCACTTTCCTTCGTTACCATCAAAGTCACTTGGAATTGTTGAAAAAGAGCTTTATTAAATTCCATAGTGAACGGCCCTTGAATGGCAATAATATTTTTCTGCGGCAATCCGAGCTCTTCACATTTTTCCATATTATCTTTTCTAGGCAGCATTCTCGCTATTACTCTTGTATTTGGTAGTGAAAGTAATTTATCAGTAAATATCTGTAGTGTTTTACTTCCTGTCGTTAACATGATATTTCCTTGTTTTTTAGCAGCCAGCTCAGCCGCTTCCCCGTAAGAATCTACCTTTATAATCAGTTCGTCATCGAATTTTTGTGATGGTCTTTCAAAGCGAATATAAGGTGTACCAGTCATTTGGGCTGCCTTGATGGCATTCTTGGAAGCCTCCTCCGCATAGGGATGACTAGCATCTACTACAACATTGATCTGTCTTTCCTTGATTAACTGTATCAAGTCCGTGTCTGTTAATCTTCCAACTAATACTTGAAGTTCTGATGCTTGAAGTTCGATTGCAGCATTTGAAGTTACCACTGTCGTTAGAACATCAAAACCATGTCTCTTAAGTTCGATGGCAAGCTGTCTTGCATCACTAGTTCCTGCTAATTGTAAGATTTTCATAGTGTAATTCCTCTATTTCCTTACATCATCCACATGATCATGATGGTGATGATGGGAGTGATCGTGATGATGGTGCTCATGGTCGTGATGGTCATGATGATGATGGTGACCAATGCTCTCCGCAACCCCGATTCGATACTGACATGTATCACAATTCATTTTCACATCACCGTCTAACGCCTCTTGAACACGATCCATTAAAATATCCTGAAGTTTTTCGTGAAAACCAAAATATTCTGCCAAGGCAAATTGGTGATCTTGATATCGATCTTGATAACCTTGAACGATCTTCTCTAATCTTTTAATCAAAATCCCTGTAAATAAGAAATATGGTAAAACAACAATCTTCTTGGCTCCCAGCAATAAACAGCGATGAATGACATCATCGATTAAGGGAGTTGTTACCCCCATAAATGCCGGTTCAACAATAGGGTAATTTAATTTCTCCCATAGCAATCTAGTAATCTTATAAAGGTCACTATTGGCATCCGGGTCACTGCCGCCACGCCCAAGTAAAATAATCGCTGTATCCGGATCCCCTGTTTCAATATCAAGACCTATTTCGGCAAGTCGGCTTATACAAATTTCAAGAGCCGCATCATGAATGCCAATCGGCCGTCCATATGTAAACTCTACATTTAAGTACTTCTTTTTCGCTTCATCGATACTATGTGGAATATGGATTTTCGAATGACCGGCCTGCAATAACATCATCGGAATGACATAGACGTGGCTTGCCCCCTTCATCACACATGTGTCGATCCCTTGATCAACAGTTGGACTTTCAAATTCTAAGAAGCATGTTTCAACTAGAAGACTTGGGTCAATGACCGGCTTCATTGCATTAATAAACTCTCGAATTTGATCATTTCCTTCTTTATCCTTACTTCCATGACCAACAAATAAAATAGCTTTCATCTTTGTCTCCTTTAATCCCCACACGGTGCTGCTACTTCCA
This sequence comes from Guptibacillus hwajinpoensis, assembly GCA_016841285.1. Taxonomy (GTDB): domain Bacteria; phylum Bacillota; class Bacilli; order Bacillales; family Bacillaceae_J; genus Schinkia. The sequence continues at coordinate 3,130 of JAENZK010000277.1, forward strand.
TTTTTGGGGTAATGTCTTTATATTCATAGCCTCTTACTACCTTTACTCGTTTGAAAAACTTGAAAAACCTTTCACCTGGATGTCCTTTTTCTTTATATTCATTAATAATTTCTTCGATGATCTTTACGACTTTGGATGGTTCAATTCCCTCTTCAACGATTTGTCCGGCATGAGCCGTTCGGCCAACTGGTTTAGCGCCAATAAATAAATCAAATTTCCCTTGGCGATGTACTAGCCCGATGTCTTCTTTAACAGCACCATAGCATGCCATTCCACAACCATTAATACCAAGCTTTAATTCTTTTGGCAGATCAATGCCTCCTAGCTTTTCATGCAGCTCTTCAGCAATAGGGATCGCATCCTTTTTTTCTCCATCGCAAAAATCACAAGCCTTGACGGTTAAAACATCACCAACGGGAGAAAGAGATAAACCACTATTCCTTAATTTCTCGATGATTTCGTCAGGGTCTGACGTCGGTATCGTTATATGAATCTGATGGTCCGTTGAATATTGAATCGTCCCATAGTCACCAACCACTTCAGCCAATGTAATCATTTGCTGTGGGGTGAAATTTTTGTTTGCTACTCCAGAACTCACAGCAACTTCGAATAAATTTTCAAAATTAGTGGAAACTGGTTTGCTCAGTTTATTTAACGCTTCCTCCGCAATCGACAAAGAAGTTCCGTTATTCCTACCGCCATGCAAGGCCCACGGTTCATTTTCTTTTTGCAATCTCTCGTGTAGTTTTAATCGTTGTTCATCCGTATCCAATGAGTATTTTCGTTGATATCCTCTTGGAGTAATTATTTTTCCTTCATATATAAACGTACTTGAATTTCCAATGATGACAGTAGATAACATCCCGATCTCGTGATCGAGCATTTCTCCAAGTGTTGTTACTATGACACTTTCGCGCTCACGGTAAGCACTTTTCACTAAACCTACAGGCGTATTAGGATCTCTATATTTTAAAAGAATTTTTTGGGCCTCTTCAATTTGTCTTGTTCGGCGACCGCTTTTCGGATTATATAATGCAATCACAAAATCAGCGAAAGCTGCTGCCTCCACTCGCTTTGCAATCACCTCCCAAGGGGTCAAATGGTCACTTAGGCTGATTGTACAGGAATCATGCATGACAGGAGCTCCTAATAAGGAGGCGCAGGAATTTATGGCGGATATTCCCGGAATCACTTCTACCTCTACACCATTTTCAGCCTTCCACCCTTTTTCTGCTAATACCTCATAAATAAGCCCAGCCATTCCATATACCCCGGCGTCTCCGCTGGAAATAACGGCAACCTTTCTGCCCTCTTCAGCAAGGCGGACAGCGGCTTGAGCTCTTGCAACCTCCTCAGACATACCTGTACTAATAATTTCCTGATCCGTTATTAAATCCTCAATTAAGTCAACATACGTCTTATAACCTAAAATACAATCAGATTCAGCAATTCCTTCTTTTGCCCTTTCTGTAAAATGCTCTACACTACCTGGTCCAAAACCAATGATGATTAATTTACCTGACATCTATGAATCCCCCTTTTTTTCATGCAAGCCTTTTAGGAATTGTAAAATTTCTTCTTTAGACGCATTTTTGATCATTTCCTGATCCAAATCCAAACTTGCTTTCAACAGATGTTTTAATTGAAAAAACAATGGTATAGATAATCCTTTTTCTAGAACAAATCGTTCATTCACAAACAATTCATCAGGTGTACCCTCAAAGATGAGTTGTCCTTTTTCGATGACAAAAATCCAATTAGCCCATTCATAAGCAAGATTAAGGTCATGGGTAGACATCACGACAGTCGTCCCTGAATGGTGGATCCGATTCATTTCATTAAGAAATACTTTTGTTTGGGATGGATCAAGGTAAGTCGTCGGTTCATCTAATAGCAATAACTCAGGTTCAAGACCCATAATACCCGCAAGAGCAACTCTTCTTTTTTCTCCCAAACTCAAGTGATGAATAGGTCTATCCTTTAAATGATCAAGCTGATAACGTTTTATTATTTCTTCAACCTTTTTCTGAAGGGTTTCTCCCCCAAATCCTGCATTAATTAGTCCATAGCAGATATCCTCAAAAACTGTCGGAGAAATTAACATTTCATCCGCATTTTGAAAAAGGAGCCCTGTTTTTTGGCGAAATTCTTTCAAGTTTTTCCTTTTAAAATGAATCTGCTCCCCCTTCCAAAGCACCATTCCTTCATTAGGTTTCAACAACCCATTCGCTAATAGAAGAACCGTTGATTTTCCAGAACCGTTATGCCCCAATAGAGCACACCTTTTTCCGGTTGGTATTTTTATAGAAAAGTTTTGTAATGCAGGTTGGGCATTGCCACCATAGGCAAACGTAATATTCTTTAATTCAAGTAAACTAGTCATTTTAACTTCCTCTACACCACCACTCTATTCCGATTAAAATGAAAAGGATAAGGAGGGCACCCCCGGTAAATTTCCTTGGAACTTTTTTATTTTGTTCCTCTGCGTAATAAAGTTGATCATGAAATCCCCTAGATTCCATCACCAGCAACATTCTTTTATACTTTTCAAATGTTTTAAAAAATAATTGGACGATCACTAATCCTACACTGTGTAATGTCCGTTTCCAGTTTACGTTTCCTCCACGTGACTGAAACACCATATAAAGTTCCCCTGCATATTGTAAAAAAATAAAAATAAACCGATACATGCCCACAAGAATATCTAACAACACTTGTGGAGTACGCATTTTGTGTAAAGCATGCAAAATTTCATTAAACGGTGTCGTCATTACAAGTGCCAATACGCAAATAAATAGACTGAGCGACCTGAAAATGATCGACTTTGCAAACTCTAATCCACTTACAGAAATATAAAGCTGCCAGGTATCAACTTTTATAATTGATAACCATACATCACTGTTCATCTCGGTTAACCTTGATGCATGAAGAATAACAGCAGGCATACTTGCGAATAAAAATAAACTTGGCAGTAATAACCATTTTAATAACACGCCAACAGGAATTTTTTCATAGCAGCTTAGAAATACAAATGCCCCCATAAAAATTGTTATTTGAACTGGAATATGTGATAAAAAAATCATCACACAAAGTAAGAAAGTAAAAATCATTTAATAATCGGAGGGTATCATACGAAATCTACTATTAGTGCTATCAGTATCAATCT
>JAENZK010000278.1 GCA_016841285.1 Guptibacillus hwajinpoensis
ACTGTGGCGTTCATATTTAGATTGGACGAGTATATTTCAGCTAAGTCACTGCCTATAGTAAAATAAGGACCATACTTTCCACCCGTTGCAATCGTAAGATTATTAGAAAAGGCGGTCTTCTTCATATATTTAGGGTGATTAACATTGGTATTACAACCGGCAACTAGAAATAAAAGACCTACTAAAATAATAAAAGACCTTACCATAGTTTTTCCTCAAGACTAACAGGTTCACTTTTATATTGTTTCAATTTATCTCGTAATGTCCGTTCATTAATCCCTAATACGTTTGCCGTATTTTTGCGATGATTGTTATTCAACTTTAAGGTATGAAGAATGATGGCTTTCTCGGCTTCTTCTAGGGTAATTCCTGATTTAAGGACGATATCATCCTCTCCTAATTCGTTAGAGCGATAAGGTGTTGTTTTGAGTTGGTGCAATGGAAGGTCCTCCAACTGTATTACATCACCCTCTAATAATGCCACCGAATACTCGATCATATTCGATAACTCCCGTATATTACCAGGATAATCGTATGAATAAAGCCACTTTTTGGCATCAGGACTTAATTTTAATGATAACCTGTTTAACTTTTTACTAAATAAAGCTAGAAAATAATCAATTAATAATGGAATATCTCCAATTCTCTTTCTTAAAGGTGGCAACTGAAGTGGAATAACATTTAATCTGTAATATAGATCTTCTCTGAATCTTCCATTCTTCACCTCAACCATCAAATCACGATTTGTTGCAGCGATAATACGGACATCCACTTTGTGTACCTTCCCAGAGCCAACAGGGGTAACCTCCACCTCTTGAACGACTCGCAAGAGCTTGGCCTGTAAGTTCAACGGCATTTCACCAATTTCATCAAGAAATAAAGTACCTTTATCAGCTCTTTCAAAAATTCCTTCTTTGTCTGAAATTGCACCAGTAAACGCACCTTTTACATGTCCGAACATTTCACTTTCTAATAAATTTTCAGGTATCGCTGCACAATTAAGAATGCAATAGGGTTGATCACTTCTTATTCCTTCTTGATGTATTGCTCTTGCTACCAATTCCTTACCCGTACCACTTTCACCAGTAATTAATACATGTGACGATATATTTTTAATCCTTTCAATTAAAGAAAAAATTTTCTTCATTTCTGGCGACTTTCCAATCATTCCAGCATAGCTTTCTTTCGGATGAATAATTTCCTCTAATTTTTGTACCTTATCATGTAAACTATGATAATCTAATCCCTTTTTAATAAGCATTTTAAGCTCTTCTATATTAATTGGTTTAGTTAGATAATGAAAAGCTCCGAGCTTAAGGGCCTCGACCGTTGTTTCAATCGTTCCATATGCAGTCATTACTATAATAATCACATTAGGCTGGACAGCAAGAATGGGCTGAATTAAAGACAACCCGTCCGCTTCTTTTATTCGCATATCCAATAAGATGACATCTGGATGAAGGATTGAGACCTGTTCAAGTCCAATATTTGCATCCGTTACTGTTGTCACTTCATATTCATCTTCAAGTGCAAACATGAGCGAAGTACATATAGCTTGTTCATCATCAATTACTAGTACCTTCTTCATCGAATGTCCTCCTTCCGGAACTTTAAAATAAAGGTGCTGCCTAAACCTTCTTTTGATTGCAATACAATTTCCGCTTGATGTTCAAGCAAAATATTGTAGCTTGTATATAAGCCTAATCCTACACCGTTCCCTTTCGTTGTATAAAAAGGTTGAAATAAATTCTCTTGAACATGTTCAGATATGCCTATACCTGTGTCCTTAATCAATATACAAAAGTGTTCTGTTTCCTCATTTGATAAAATTGTAATTATTTTTTCTTCAGTCTCTTGAACTGCATCAACAGCATTCAGCAACAAATTAATAAATACTTGTTTAATTCGCTGCCTGTCACCAAACCATTCAATACCTTCTTGTATATCTAAAATAAATACGACCTGTTGAGATCGGCTGTTTATCTTAAAGGAATAAAGTAGAGATTCAAGAAACTCCTTAAGAGGAATCCATTCTTTTTGCATCTCTTTTCTCCTTGTGTAATCCAATAAATCCTCTACTAAGTGATTAAGTCTGTTAATTTCAGCCGGCACATGCTTTACTATTTCATTACGAAAACGCTGATCATGAAATTTTACCGGTAGCAATTCAATAAATAATTTCATCGATGTTAATGGATTTCTCAGTTCATGAGCAATTCCTGCTGTCAGCTGGCCTAATGCTTTTAATTTCTCCTGAATCATTAGTTTTTGTTGCAGTGACTTTTGCTCCGTGACATCAACAAATACGATGATCCAGCCAACGGATTCTGAATTTTCGTTTTTCAAAGGGATAACCTCATAGTGTATGATGCGGTCCCTATCATTTTCACTAGGTATATTCCATTCGCCAGTATATTTCCCAGACTTAGAGTCCTTTTCGATGATCATTTTTATATCACAAAGATATTCCAAATCCTTTATATTTTGATCTATATAATCTCCTTGTAAAAAGCTACGTGCTTTCTCATTCATCAGACGTATTTTTCCATTTTTATTAAAAGAAATGATACCTGCATCTACTGAATTTAAAACTTGTTCCTGAAAGACGAAACTTCTTGTTAAAGCCCTTGTTTTATTGGCCACTTCTTTTTTTAAGCGTTGGTTCCATATGAAAGCTATAAGATTAATAATAACAGCGATAAGGACAGCTGCCCCTAATACTATTGCTAGTTTTTGCAGCCATGATTCACCCGATTGGTTAAGATAAAACCATTTCATATGGATGTCTTGAAATGTCTTATTTTCTTTTAATGATGATAATTCTGAATTCATTAAAGTGGTTAACCCTATATGTTTTTTAGAGACAGCAATCGTTAAATCATAAGACTGTATCGAGGCAATTCTTTCATTAATTTTGTCCTTAATTCCTAATTCATGTAAGAGAAATTTAGTTGTCCACGGATTTCCTATGTAGGCATTACTTCTATCCATAAGAAACATTTCTAAGGCATCTGGTTGGCTTCCGGCTACATTTACTTTTACACCATAGATATTATCAAGCGTTTCTACTGATGCACTGGAACTGCTTAAAGAGACAACGGAATCATTTAAATCAGAAAGGCTAAAAACAGAGTTGTTTTCTATAGGAACATATAGTGAATCTGACAATGTAAAAATCGAATCAGTGAAATCTACATGTTCTTCTAGAGCAGAGCTATACTTGATACCTAAAACCATATCAACCTGTCCACTTACAAGCTGCTCTATTAATACCCTTTCCTTTAGCGGCTTGTAAACAACCGCTAGATCGTTGTTTTCAGCAATCACATTCATGATGTCAATAATAAATCCCCTTGGCTGATAATGCTCATCTTCATAGGAAAAGGGTGGGATCTGGCTATTATAGCCAACAACGAGCTTGGTAGGACCTTCATAATTGGCATATACAGAAACAGGCAGGAAACAGCATAATAAGATGACTACTGTTCCAATCAGTCTTATCATGTGTCTCCTGCCTCCTTTCTCTTACGCACTTCTAAAAATATAGTAACATGTTCTGACTCTTATATCGCAATTGTTTTCTTATTTTTTCTAGAAATTATCAACTGTTGTCCCATCAGGATCACTACAATCACAGCACCAATGATATCTGTCATGCCCTCCGGAAGGATCAGCATAATGGCACCTACTCCTAATATGATACGGGTAATGATGTTATATTTAGCTAAGAAGAATCCTTCAACCGCGGCACTCAACGCAATAACACCAACAATTGATGTTACGGTGACTGTCACAATACTTGTCACCGCTGGTAATGGAAATTCTTTAGCGGTTGTCGCTAGCCCTGTTACATCAATCATCAACATAGTTGGGTTGTAAACAAACAAATAAGGAATAATAAATCCAGCTAACGCAAGCTTTAAAGCTTGGAATCCTGTCTTCATTGGGTCACCCCCGGAAATACCAGCCCCTGCAAATGCTGCCAATGCAACTGGAGGTGTGATATTAGCAAAAATACCAAAATAAAAAACAAACATATGGGCTACAAGAATTGGAATATCAAAGTTTGCTAAAGCTGGTGCAGCCATCGTAGCAGTGATGATATAACAAGGAATTGAAGGAAGACCCATCCCTAATATCATCGACGCAATCATCGTAAAGAATAACGTCAAGAACAAGGATCCTTGACCTAAACTCATTATAGATGATGTCATTACTGTTCCGAAGCTAGTTAAACTTACCACTCCAATGATTATACCTACTACAGCACAGGCAGCCATAACTGAAAGGGATTGTTTCGCTCCATCTTCTAAGGCTTGAAAAATATCCTTCATTGACATTCTCGTCTCTTTTTTTAGCATACTAACGACGACTGTAAGGATAATGGTGTAAAAAGCCGAATATCCTATCGGGGTTGAGATAGATAGAAAATAAACTAATCCTACGATCGGAAGAAGCAAGTGTCCACGGGCTTTTAAAACCTCCTTAACTCGAGGAAGGTCTGCTTTCGGTATACCTCGTAAATTATCTTTTCCCGCACGAAAATGAACCTGCATGATAACGCCAAGATAATAAATTAATGCAGGCAACAGAGCCGCTAAAGCAATTGTGCCATAACTCACACCGGTTGTTTCTGCCATGATAAACGCACTGGCCCCCATAATCGGCGGCAATATTTGGCCCCCAACGGAAGCACTTGCTTCCACAGCACCTGCAAAGTTTTTGTGATACCCTATTTTTTTCATAAGTGGAATTGTAAAGGCACCCGTCCCTACAACATTGGCAACAGCAGCACCATTAATACTGCCCATAAATCCACTTGAAATAACAGCTACCTTAGCCGGACCACCTTGCTTGCTTCCAGCTAAAGCTAATGCTAGGTCATTGAATAGTTGTCCCATCCCTGATTTCGATAGGAATGCACCAAATAAAATGAATAAGAAGATAAATGTAACGGAAGCTCCGATTGCAGAGGAATAAATCCCTTCAGTCTTCAAATATAGTTGCCCGAAAATATCACCAAGATCATACGGCCTTGTTAAGAGACGATTTGGCATAAATGACATGGAACTGAAAAAAGGATAAGCTAGAAAAATTAACGCAAGTACTGGTAAAATCAAGCCTGTAATTCTTCTTGAGGCCTCAAGAACAAGTACCACAGTGATGATTGCAAAAATGATATCTAGGTTATTGGGTATACCTCCCCTAGTTGTCACAATATCTTGGTACTCTACCAATAAATATCCTACGGTTGCTAATGAAAGTAGAAATAATATCCAATCAATAAAAGGTATTTTAGTCCTCGAGGATTTTTTACTCGTTGGATAAATTAAAAATATTAAAGCAATCCCTGAGCCCACATGAATGGCACGCTGCTTTAGTTCAGGCATCGGGTAATAGGTATTATATAAATGAAAAATCGAATATAAAATTGCTAATACTGCAATAAAAACAGTAATTTTATGATTTGATAGCTTACGGACTACTGATTCCCGATCGAACTTTTCTAGAATTGCTTGTTCATTGACATTTTGTGAAGGGGTTGTCATCATCCACACTCCTAACCTAAATTATTTTAACCAATCCACACCATCCAATATGGACGAATGGCTTGTTTTATCGTTATCTCCTCATAGTCTTTAACGAGCGTATAAAGAGGAATTTTTTTATTTTTAATAATAAGAGTCGACTCCACATTATTTGAAACTACTAAATTGATTTCTTTCATAGGCCTACCGATTTGGTAGGTGACAAAGCCATCTTCGCCTTTGACAACCTTTCCGACGGACGGAACACCTGCACCAAAGGTTTTAAATTTTGTATAAGTTAAAACTAAACCATTTTCTCCCCTTTGATAAAACTCTTGCCATTCTTCTTTTTCTACAGAATGGATCCAATAGATACTAAAATCCTTTTCTTTAAAATAAAACGTGTTTTCATAACTCTTTACCATCGTGAGTGATACTGGGATATTTAATATGATCATAATAGTGAGGAGACCGAAGATGAACGATCTCCTCTTAAAGTTTTTATTGCTCATCATAGAACTTCTTTGCACCTGGGTGCATTGGAGCCACTAATCCTTGTTGCGCTTTTTCAATTGAGATATCCTTTGCTGCTTGGTGAGCATTTCCAAGATTCTCTAGGTTTTCGAAAAATGTTTTAGTAAGTTCATAAACATCTGATTCACTTAAGTCTGAACGAACAACTAAAGCATTCATGATTGCGTCAGTAGGTACATCCTCTTCATTTCCCTACGTACCAGCCG
>JAENZK010000279.1 GCA_016841285.1 Guptibacillus hwajinpoensis
GGCTCTATTCTTTCTTATTACCGGCTTGCTCCCTACGATTAGGGTAGAATTATGTCTTTTCTAGCTTCATATTCTTCCCTATTACCGGATTGCTTCCTGCGATTAGGATAGAATAACGGCTCTATTCTTCCTTATTACGGATTACTTCCTGCGATTAGGGTAGAATAACGTCTTTATTCTTCCCTATTACCGGATTGCTTCTTGCGATTAGGGTAGAATAACGGCTTTATTCTTCCCTACTACCGGATTGCTCACTATGATTAGGGTAGAATCACGGCTTTATTCTTCCCTTCTGCCGGATTACTTCCTACGATTAGGGTAGAATAACGGCTCTATTCTTCCTTATTACTGGATTGCTTCCAATGATTAGGGTAGAATAACAGCTCTCTATTTATTCTACCCTATTGTCAGTATCCAAAGACACAAAAAAAGCATGGCCCCAACTGCTAGAGAGCCATGCTTTTACAATCATAAAAAATCCCAAGTATTAAACTCCATCATAAACTAAATCTTCAAAATTCCGCCTTTGCTCGCATTTGTAACAAGCTTAGAATAGCGGGCAAGATAACCAGTTTTAACCTTTGGTTCGAAGCCTTTCCAGTTTTCCTTACGCTTGTTCCATTCTTCTTCCGGCACATCAACATTAATTGTACGCTCATTAATATCGATGACAATGTGGTCTCCGTTTTCAACGAAGGCAAGTGGGCCGCCTTCTGCAGCTTCTGGTGATACGTGACCGATTGATAATCCGCGGGATGCCCCTGAGAAACGTCTATCAGTTACTAAAGCAACTTTTGTTCCAAGTCCCATACCAACAATTTGTGCTGTTGGAGCAAGCATTTCCGGCATACCTGGTCCGCCTTTTGGACCTTCGTAACGGATAACAACGACATGTCCTGATTTTACAGAACCATTGGCAATACCTTCGAGGGCCTCATCCTGTGAATCAAATACAATGGCAGGACCTTCGTGACGAGTGATGCCACCTTCAACTGCGCCAGATTTAATGATAGATCCTTCTGGAGCAAGGTTTCCGAAAAGAACAGCAAGTCCGCCTCTTTCTGTATGAGGATTATCAATTGGATGAATAACATCGTAGTTCTTAACTTGATGATCAGCGATGTTTTCACCTAATGTCTTTCCAGTTACAGTCAAAGTGTCTAAATGAAGGGTGCCTTCTTTTTTCGCTAATTCATTTAGAAGGCCGTGTACGCCGCCTGCTTCATGTAAATCCTCAATAAACACATCTGATGCTGGTGCAAGTTTTGCTAAGTGTGGTACACGTTCAGCAACAGCGTTAATACGCTCTAGTGAGTATTCAACACCTGCTTCATTTGCTAAGGCAAGTGTGTGTAATACTGTATTTGTAGAACCACCCATTGCCATGTCTAAAGCGAATGCATTGTCGATTGCTTTTTCTGTTACGATATCGCGTGGTTTAATGTCATTTTCAATTAAATACATTAATTGCTTTGCAGACTCACGAACAAAATCACGACGTTCTGGTGCAACAGCTAGAATTGTACCATTACCAGGTAAAGCTAATCCTAGCACTTCTGCAAGACAGTTCATAGAATTTGCTGTAAACATTCCTGAACATGATCCACATGTTGGGCAGCCAAATTGTTCAATTTCTGTTAAAGCAGCTTCGTCAATTTGACCTGCTTGATAGGCCCCTACTCCTTCAAAGACAGAAGTAAGTGAAAGCTTCTTACCAGTGCTTGTTACGCCGGCTTTCATTGGACCGCCACTGACAAATACTGTTGGAATATTTAAGCGCATTGCCGCCATCATCATTCCTGGTGTGATTTTGTCACAGTTTGGAATACATACCATACCATCAAACCAGTGTGCAGCCACAACAGTTTCTACTGAGTCGGCAATAATGTCACGGCTTGGTAATGAATAACGCATACCAATGTGGCCCATTGCGATACCATCATCTACACCAATCGTATTAAATTCAAATGGTACACCGCCCGCTTCACGAATAGCTTCTTTTACAATCTTACCAAATTCTTGTAAGTGGACATGTCCAGGTACTATATCAATATAAGAATTACATACTGCAATAAATGGTTTGTTGAAATCTTCCTCTTTTACACCTGCAGCTCTAAGCAAACTGCGGTGTGGCGCTCTATCAAAGCCCTTTTTAATCATATTACTACGTAGTTCTGCCACCAGTGATCCCTCCAACTATTGTCTAAAAAATTATTAAATTGAAATTATTTAATATTGTACCACTAATTCTATCATCATAACAGTAAAAATTTGATTTGTCTTATTTACAATTATTTTCAAATAACAATTGCAAACGTAAACAACTCAATACTATTGACCTTTTTGAGTGTTAATCGCTTTATTAGCTTTTATTTGGTATAATCTCATAGATAACATATATTTGGAGGAATTTAATTAAATGATTACTGTAAGTAATGTAAGTCTACGTTATGGGGATCGCAAACTTTTTGAAGATGTCAACATTAAGTTTACCCCAGGAAATTGCTATGGTTTAATTGGTGCCAATGGTGCTGGTAAATCTACTTTTTTAAAAATTTTATCTGGTGATATTGAGCCGCAAACTGGTGATGTAATTATGGGCCCTGGTGAACGGTTAGCTGTCCTCAAACAAAACCATTTTGAATATGAAGAGTATGAAGTACTGACAACTGTCATTATGGGGCATGCTCGACTATATGAGGTTATGCAAGAAAAAGACGCCATCTATATGAAGGCTGATTTTACCGATGAAGATGGCATCAAAGCAGCGGAGCTTGAAGGTGAATTTGCAGAAATGAACGGTTGGGAAGCAGAATCTGAAGCTGCGATTCTATTAAAAGGTCTTGGTATCTCAGAAGATCTTCATACGAAAAAAATGGCTGAATTAACTGGTGGAGAAAAAGTCAAGGTGCTCCTTGCCCAGGCCTTATTTGGTAAACCTGATGTTTTACTCCTCGATGAGCCGACAAACCATCTAGATTTAAAAGCAATCTCTTGGCTCGAAGAATTTCTAATTAACTTTGAAAATACAGTTATTGTTGTATCCCATGACCGCCATTTCTTGAATAATGTATGTACACATATTGCCGATTTAGACTTTAGTAAAATTCAAATTTATGTTGGTAACTATGATTTCTGGTATGAATCAAGCCAATTAGCATCAAAGATGGCTTCGGATGCGAATCGTAAAAAAGAAGAAAAAATCAAAGAACTAAAAGAGTTTATTGCCCGTTTTAGTGCCAACGCATCAAAATCAAAACAGGCAACCTCCCGTAAAAAATTATTAGATAAAATTGAACTAGACGATATTAGACCATCATCACGCCGTTACCCGTTTGTCGGCTTTACTCCTGACCGCGAAATTGGAAATGACCTGTTGCGTGTGGAGAGTTTAACAAAAACTATTGATGGTGAAAAGGTTCTAGACAATATAAGCTTTATTATGAATAAGGGTGATAAAGTTGCTCTTGTTGGCAACAATGAAATTGCTAAAACAACTTTATTTAAAATATTAATGGGTGAAATGGAGCCGGATAGTGGTACTTTCAAGTGGGGAGTTACAACTTCGCAAGCTTATTTTCCAAAAGACAACTCTGAGTACTTTGAAAACAGTGATGTCAATCTTGTTGAATGGCTTCGCCAATTTTCACCTAACGATGAAAGCGAAAGTTTCCTACGAGGCTTTTTAGGAAGAATGCTGTTCTCTGGTGAAGAAGTTTTGAAAAAAGCAAGCGTCCTTTCCGGGGGCGAAAAAGTGCGTTGTATGCTTTCAAAAATGATGTTGAGCGGTGCGAATGTGCTCCTTTTAGATGAACCGACAAACCACTTAGACCTTGAATCAATTACGGCTCTAAATAATGGTTTAATTGCATTTAAAGGGTCGATGATGTTTGCGTCCCATGACCACCAATTCGTCCAAACAATTGCGAACCGCATTTTTGAAATTACGCCAAAAGGCTTAATTGATAAGCAAATGACATTCGATGAATACTTGGAAAATAAAGATATTCAAAAACAAGTTGCAGAAATGTATAAATAAAATAGTAAAGCTGGAGCTAGACAACAAAAAAGCGGAAGCCTCTTCGATGAGCGCCTCCGCTTTTCTATTGTCTAGCTCCGGCAACCAGCGACTCGAGGACTTCACCCATCTCCCTACGATAAGTCAACATCGACTCACTACATTCGCCGTGTTTCCTTTATCTCAGTCGATGCGCTCCAGTCCTAGTCGTACGCTAAACGGTCGCCTCCGCTTTTCTATTTATATCGCTACAAATTCTTTGTTTTTGATTTCAGTAACTTCTTCACCATATTTTTTTACACCAAAAGCAGTACGAATCATTGGAAATTCTAATCCCCAACGGCTAAACCACTCTCTTTTAATTTGATCTTTAGATATATTTTTCTCTGCCATTTCAATTAGTTCATGTTCATATAGTTCACTTATTCTCTTTGCCATTTTAAACCGCACTTCCTTTATAAATAGTTATTAATCATTGCTTTTTATTACTTGTAAAATTCCTGATTTAACTGTAATTTTTCCAATTTCATCTTTTAATATATTACTAATTCCAATGGATTCACCTATTCTGATCGTTGCATCAGATAAGGGGTATATAAATCCATCCAATGTGATCCCACTCACCTCAAAGGTTAAGGGAAGTAAAGAAACGTTTTTGAATCGGTTCTTATGTATGACAAGCTGATTATTAACGAGTTGAATTTCATTTCTCTCATCGACGATTTTACAGTCGATTCCCGCTTCTAATCCGCTATACAGTAGTTGAATGTTAGCAATTGAATGGTCGAACCGAGTTCCCAAAACACCATACAATAGAATCTCTTCTGGCTGTTTTTTTAGCGCAAAGTTAAACGCCATCTCAGTATCGGTCTCATTTTTATCAAAAGCATCGCATGAGATTATTTCCTTTGTATTGGTGACAATACGTTCTTTTTCATCGTTAGTTACGGAATCGAAATCTCCAATTGCACTATCCATTTCAATACCATTGCAATATAGGAAATAGGCACCACGATCGACTCCGATAATGTAATCCTCCTCCTTTATACTCGAAAGGGCCCAAGTATTTAGATTTCCGCCACTAAAAATTAATACTCGCACGGCAAAGCACCTATCTTTCTGTCGTATCGTGCAGTAATTAGAATAGGAAAGCATCGTTTTGTTTATCTTTTACATTTTGTCAATATATATGTGAATTCAATCTATTAAAAATATAAAACTCTACTATATATAGTAATACATTTTCCGCAAAATTGTATGACTAATTTAAGAATTTTTCCTAAAATACTCCTATTTTAAAGAATTAAGGGGAATTTTGTATTCCCCTTAATTTATTTTTTAATTAACTGACCTCTAGTAACGCCTAGTTGATTTGTAGCTTTTAGTGACTTCCATACACTTGTACCGGCTCTTTTTCCTTCAAGTGCTTCACGGTAAAGCTGGATTACTTCTTGAACCTTACCGGCTTCTTCTTCTAAAAACTCGATTCTAAAATGCTGAATACCTTCATTTAAAAAATTCGACAGATACTCTGCACCGGATTGCTCAATTGCATTATACACTGTGTTGCGGCAACCGATATCTACTCGAACTGGGTGCTTCATACCAATACGGTCTTCAAGTGAGATACGATGCTTTTCACAAGGTCGACCGCAATTTGTAAAATCAGTACCTTCACTTAAGAATGTACAATACACGCAATGCTCAGTATGGAACATCGGTAAGTGCTGGTGGATGACAACCTCAATATTGTTCGTTTGCGAATTCTCTAATAGATCAAACATCTGTTGGATATTTAAATCATAAGACGGTGTGATTCTTGATAAGCCTCGTCCCAAAAATAAATCAACAGCTTTTGAGTTCGCAATATTTAAAGAAAAGTCACCTATAATCGGTATTGATAGATTTTGATCCATATAAAATTGAACTGCAGCTAGGTTCCTTGCCAAAATAGCATCTGGTTCAGCTTTAATTAAGCTGTTTAAAATTACATTTTCACCAGGCATATGAATTCTAGGTGTTGCTAATGCAATCGGCTTGTTGTTTGCTCTAGCAACTTTAACGGCCTTTGGATAATCCGTTGTAAATTCAAAGTCAGCATAGATGAAATCAACATCTGTTTGACAAGCAGCCTCAATCTGCTCCATTGTTCTACAAAGTGCTATTAGATTTGGAGTTTCTATATTTTGCTTGCCTTTATTTTGTCTTTTATTAGATTTTGAAATTACTTTTACATCATTTTTCT
>JAENZK010000280.1 GCA_016841285.1 Guptibacillus hwajinpoensis
TTGCGGCTTAATTGAAGTTCGGAATCCTGTGTAAATTCCCTAATCTCCTGTTCTAATTTTATCAATTCATTTTCACGATTCGCGAGATCAGCCTTTAAAACTCTAACACCCTGTTCCTCTTTCTGCTTAAGTTCAAGATATTTAGAGTATTTTGTTTTGACATAATCGTCTTTAACTTTGAGCTTTTGGGCTAATTTATTTTGATAAGTCTGAAGCTGCTGTTCCATTGTTTTAGCCTCCGGCATGTAAGCTAAAATTAACTCTACATTGGTATATCCAATCTTAACTTGGGCTGAAGTATTCAAACTGATGAATAGAATCAGAAAGAGTACGGTAAATAATAGTTTTATTTTCATAATAGTGTTCTTTAATAAAGTTGAAAATTAGTGGTTACAAAGACTAGTTGAAGCCGTTTGCTAAATGTTATAGCGTTCAAATTTAGCACTTTCTGCCCTATGTTTTTTATTGCGAGTTACCTGCTGGCATTTTTCAGTTTAAATAATATTTCCTTTTATTTTTGCAAAGGGAAGGTCAATTTAGCAGTATATTCGTCAATTATTTTTCCAATCATTAGAAGTTTGAAGTCTTCATACCTTTTTCCGACCACCTGAATGCCAATTGGCAAAGAATCCTTTGATAATGTAATAGGTAATGACAATACCGGGCTTTCAGTCAATGTGAAAGGAGTAGTGTATGCTTGTGTTGCCATATAGTAATGTATCTCTTGATTATTAACCATTAAGGGGTCGTTATATATGCTGAAATTTCCGTATGATTTACTAGGTTCGTGATGTTTAAATGCAGTAACTGCACTCACAGGACAAATAAAAATATCATATTCATTTAGGAAATTTTCCATGATTGTTATCATCGTATCCTGAATATTCAAGGCAATCATATATTTCTCTACGGATGTAGGTTTTACAATATTTTGATGCATTGGAACATCTTTCAATACCCCATTTGTAAAAGGCAATCCTATCCATTTTACAAAATTACAAGTATTGTAACCACCTTGCATACCCACAAAACTGCCCCAGGTTTTCCATGCCTGATAAAAATTTAATTCAGGAACTGTTTTAACAACTGTTGCCCCTGCTTTTTCCAATTTCTCAGCATAATTTTTAATCGCTTTTTTAATCTCATCATCTACCGGTACACTACCAAATTCATCTGTCCATGCAATTTTCAGGGTTTTAATATTAAATGTATCAGTGCATTGATTGAGCGGAATAAGTCTTTGGTCGGTAGTAGTGGTATGAGCAATTATTTGCATAGCAAGTTCCAAATCGTCAATGTTATTTGCCAAAGGTCCGGCTACGGCTAGTGATTTTAATCCGTTTACTGTTTCTTCGGGGTCAGTTTGAATACCGTTTAATGAAACAACACCAAAAGTAGGTTTAAATCCATATACCCCACAATATGCCGATGGAAGGCGAATAGAACCTGCAAGGTCATTTCCGAATGACAAGGGTGTCATTCCTGTGGCTAATGCTGTAGCGCAACCACCACTGCTGCCTCCGCTGGTTAGGGTGGTATCCCAGGGGTTATTTGTTTTGCCAAAAATCGGGTTGTCAGCTTGCATATCCATTGCCAAAACGGAAAGATTGGTTTTCCCAATTATAATCGCTCCTTCTGACAAAAGGAGCTTTACTATTTCTGCATCTTGGTCAGGAACATTGTTTTTCAAAGGCAAATAACCAGCTGTTGTCGTCAGTCCTTTGGTTTTGTAGTTATCCTTAATTGTTATTGGGACACCATGGAGTTTCCCCCATATTTCTCCTTTTGAAAGTGCCAAATCAGCTACTTTGGCTCTTTCGAGCGCTTGCGCTTTATTGAGAAGTACTATGGCTTTGTAAGTACCGTTTTGCTTTTCAATTTGCTCGATATATGCCGAAACAACCTGAAATGAACTGACTTTACCATCTCGAATAGATGTGGCAAGGTTGCTTGCCGATTCAAATAAAATGTTGTTTTGTCCCATTGCTTGATCGATTAAAAAAATAAGAAGAATGAATAAAATTGTCTGTTTCATCATGATTGCATTTAGTTATGATGCAAAATTGATGAGGTTGCCCATTAAATTCATTCAACTAGTTTAATAAATCAGCTTATTTCGAATTTGACTTAAATATTGTGGGGTAATATTTAAAAATGATGCAATAAGATATTGAGGAACTCTTTGCAATATATCCGGACGTGTTTTAATTAGGTTCCTGTAACGTTCGGCAGGGGAAAGTAAAATATTATCTCTAAGCTTGGATTCCCAACCGGTAAAAAGATATTCGGCAATCAACCGCCCGGCTCTTTCATAGGCTGGGTTTGATTGATATAACTTGTCTAATTCTTCTTTTGAAATTGTTAACAAGTTAGAGTCCTCCAAAGCTTTAAAATTTTTTTTGGCTCTTGTATTATTGATAAAAGCGGGGTAGTCGGCAAGAAAACAACCTTCCAAACAAAAGTCCTCAATAATATCGTTGCCTTCCTTTTGGTAATATGAATAAAATGCCCCTTTAGTCAGTAAGGCAATATTTCTGCATAATTCACCTTCATTAAGAAAATAATGACCTTTCCTGAGATTTAGTGGTTTCAGATTATTGAAAAATTCATCTAATAGCTCAGGGGGTAAATTCAAAACTTTATTTATTTCAATTGCTATTTTTTCGTTCATTTTTATATGCTTGCAGGTAACGGTCGAGTATAAGCGTAGTGCGGGGTTTCGGAGCACTTCACTGTCCGCTTACCGATAAGTTTATTTAATATAATTACTCTCATATCAGAACTTTCGCCCGCATTACGCTTATACAATGTTAGCGGTTAGTTGCTCTTATTTTTCATCTAAATACTTAGTTCTTATATAATTACAATGGTGAATATTATGTCCGATCATTGCAAATCCAAGTGTTCTAGCGGTGTAAGTTTGTTCATTGGCAGTTCCTCTAAAGTCAAGCATTTCAGATGAAATATTTTTGTAAATCAATACCGTTGAATTTCGAACGGCTAAGTATTCCTCCTCCAAGTCAGATAGTTTGACATCAGATTGCTGTACTTTTTCATTATAGTCATTTTCTTCAACACCAGCTAAGTCTGTATCGTCAAACCGTGAAAAACGAAATGCTCTATATGCGAAGATTCTTTCCATATCTATAATGTGCCGCAAGACTTCCTTAATAGTCCATTTATTTGGTTCGTAAGCATAGTTTTCTAATTCGGGAGAAATTAATTTAAAAGTGTCAAGAGTTAATTCTTTACTTTTTTCAAATTCAGATAATAAATCATCTGATTGTATTAAGTCAAAAAAGTATCTATTAAACTCAGGTGCGTCCTTATAAATTGCTTTATTTTTCATGTTACACTGCTTTCTCTTTTTATTTTTGCTATTCGACTGTCAAAATAATTTCTTAATGTTCAATATTTTTTCTGTGCCGTTCTACAAATAATGCTAACGTTTATGTATATGAGCTGTGGCGTGTCTCAGCACGTACCGCTCCAAATAAAAACTGGCTTTGGAAAATCCGCAGGATTTTCCAAGTGAGGGCTGACCAAGCAATAGCTCATATACTGTGTTGTGCGTTCGTACTTAATATTCTTTTCTTTATCAATTAGTATATTTTTTTAAGAATGTAAGAACCGTTGTATTGTAATCTAAAACATTGTCCTCGTGCATTATATGTGATGCTTCAGAAATTATTTTTAATTCGGAATTCGGAATTAATTTATTAAGTTCAATGAGTAAATGTTGCCATAATTTTGGGCTGTTCTGACCTGAAATCAACAAAGTCGGGAGCTTAATATTTTGTATTTTGTTTTCATCCAAGGGTAAAAATCCTGAACCAAGTAATTCTGCTTTAAAAAGGTTGGCCCGCGCTTGAGCAAGTCTTGATTTTGATAAATTCAGAAAGGCTTTAACACCTAATGTCGCTTTTCCGAAAATATCCAATGCTTTATCCATATCATTTTGGTTAAACGCTTTAGTTGTTGGCGAGATACCTTTTGCTCCAAATTTAATGATACCTAAAGCCAATTTTGGTTTTGAAAACAATAGTTTAAGTATTTCCTTCGGTTTAGGAATATTGCTAACATATAAAGCGACAGCAGGTGGTTCTGCTAAAGTGAGTGTGTGAATTAATTCGGAATTTTTTATGGCAAGTAGAATACAAAGAAGAGCTCCATAGGAGTGGCCAACAAGATGAATTGGTTTGTTCCCAATAAATTTGAGAAATTCCTCTAAATCTTCAACGTGTTTTGCCATAGAATAATCCTCGTTGTCCAGTATTTGTTCATTTGGCCAATGATATCGTCTGCTATACGCTATAGTATGATAATATTCGCCAAAGTATTCCAACTGTTTTTCCCAAGTTCGGTAATCACTTGCAGAACCGTGAACAAATACAAGATTGTCTCCATTCCCATTCTCAATATAGTTGAATTTGTAGTCGTTTAGATTTGCTTGTAACATGATTCAAACTTTTTTGCTTAACATCTTATCTTTTCTGTATTAACGGGTTTTTATCAGTATGACGTACAACATCCCAATACACACATTGTATTTAGCAGGACAAAATGTTTATTGAATTAAATAAAAATAAAAGTACTGTTTTAGAATTGAATAAACAAAAAAGGTTTTATTAAAATGCTTGATGTTTTAATATTTACCGCACATCCCGATGACGATGAAATTGGAAATTGGTATGATAATGATTAACGGCAAATTCTATGAGCAGCGGCAAATTGCGGTTTTCAAAATTGTCAAGTTACGAAAAAAATAATTCTAGCTAGAACTTTTAATAAGCTTCTTTCCCGACTAATTTTATTGTTACGGTATGAGTTTTTTTTCCGCAACTGAACCGGTATAGCCTAATTAAAACTATTCCTGCGCTAAACTGCTAGTCCAAATATCCCGATGCATCTTCCATGCATCACCGGTTTTCTTCCATATCACAATTCCTTTACCGGCATCGATCACTTGGTTATCAGAACCGCTGAGTGTATAGTTACTCATCTCTATGGCTGTATCATCATGCTGTTCTATTTCTATAATATCTATTTTGATGTACTTTATTCCCATATCTATAGCCGATTGCCAAAATTCTTTTATGTCTTGTCTGCCTTTTACAAAATCGAATCCTGATGGCAGCAGCATACCACTTTCGGTATAAAATTCGGCAATTTTATTTACATCGCCGATTGAGAAAGTTGATTCAAAGCTATCCGTGATTAGCCGGATACTTGAATGAATGTCTGATTCTATTGTTGTCATTTTATTTATCTCCATTGTTTATTATTACGTGTGTTTGGATTGTGAGCAGCCACTAAAGTGATTCTACAACAGATCGATTCCAAATACCGGTTTGAGCCGTCCTCTTTGCGAATTCTGAAAAATCAAGAGCTTTGCGCCCGAGTACTTTTTCAATGTCGTTGGATACGGTTTGATTTTCAGCATTGCCTAAAACCTCTTTAAATAAATAACCAATGAGCCAAATATAATCGCCGGGTACACCTGCTTCCTTTATAGATTTAGTATAGTCATCCAATGTAATTTCCTGAAACTTAATGTTTCTCTTGGATTGATTCGATATTTCTTGAATGGCTTCTCGAAATGTGAGATTTCGTGGTCCTGTAATAGTAAAGGTCTTATTATTATAAGAATCATCAAGCAGTACTTTTACAACGGCCTCAGCTATGTCATCAGCATCAACAAAAGGAATTTCTGCCTCCGCCATAGGCAGTGCAACATGCCCGGCTAAAATGGGATCTAAAAAGAAGCTTTCACTAAAATTCTGATTGAACCATGAAGCCCTTACCAGGGTGTAATTCAGTCCTGAATTAGCTACGATCTCCTCACATGCTTCCGCTTCTTTTTCTCCCTTTCCGGAAAGCAGCACCACTTTTTCCAATCCCGCCTTAAGCGCAGTTTCTGTTAAAATATTTATGGCTTCCGTTGCACCCGGCACTGCAAGGTCAGGATAATAAGTGATATAAGCTCTATCCATTCCTTTTAATGCTTCAGAGTATGTAGAAGGATCATCCCAATCAAATGATGGATCATTGCTTCGGCTTCCAATTCTTACGTTTTGGTCTAATTTGTTTAGCCTTGCAGCTACACGGCTGCCGGTCTTGCCGGTGCCTCCGATTACTAGAATATTATTTTTCATTTTATTTTCCTTGTTCTATTTTGAATTAAAATTATTAGATTTTTTTTAATGTGTGAATACGG
>JAENZK010000281.1 GCA_016841285.1 Guptibacillus hwajinpoensis
CGTAATTTTCGGAATAATAAGCAAATGGTCCGTATGGGTAATAGATTTTTAATACAATTCCATCGATAATGGTAATAGAAATATTAATTCAATAACATTGCAAACGCTTACTGAAATTACTTTTTTAACATGGGGGTGATCGTTTAATTATACATACACTTTAAAAATGCTTTTTATCAAAAAAAATTCTAGTTGAGGGGGGTAAGATTATGAGTCAAAAAAATTATGATGTTATTGTTATTGGTGCTGGGTTTGCAGGTGTAACTGCTGCTAGAGAATTAAGTCAAAAAGGACATAAGGTACTAGTTATAGAAGCTGAGGATCGGCTAGGTGGGCGTACTTGGTATGATCAGAGACTTGGTCGTGGTTTGGAAATAGGAGGAACCTGGGTCCATTGGTCCCAGCCACATGTCTGGGCTGAGATTTCTCGCTATAATCTCGAAACTACAGAAAGCCCTACTCCTGAAAAAACTTTCTGGTTTGCTGATGGGAAGTTACAGGAGGGAGATGGAGAGGCTTTATTAAAGGTATTAGACCGTGGCATGAATAAAGTGGTGGAAGACGCTAGAAAGTACTTTTCAAAGCCATATGAGCCGCTTCGTGAAATAGAAGCTTTGAAAGAAGTAGATCATATTTCTATCGCTGATAAATTAAGATCACTAGATTTAACTAAAGAAGAATTTGATGCTAATTATAGTATGTGGGCCGTAAACTTCCACGGCTCTCCAGAAACTGCTGCATTAACGCATGCCTATCGTTGGGTTGCTTTAACGAATTATGATTGGCAGTATAACTTCGAATCTTGCGCAACATACAAACTTAAAAATGGAACTAAGGAATTAATTGAAAAGATTGCAAATGATTCGAAGGCAGAATTCCAATTTTCAAAACCTGTTTCTCAAGTTGAAAAAGTTGATGATGAATATCGAGTTATAACAAAAAGCGGAGAAGAATTTTATGCTTCCGCAGTAATTGTAACTTTACCAATAAACATACTAAATACTATTAAATTCACTCCAGAATTAAGTGAACAAAAACAAGCATTTTCTAAAGAAGGCCAAAATAGTACAGGTGTTAAATATTGGGCAAGGGTCCGTGGCCAAAGAAAACCATTTATCGCTATGGCTCCAGCTGATTCACCTGCTGATTTCCCGATTAACTTTATACAATACGAGTACAACATTGATGAAGATAGTATTTACGTTGGCTTTGGGCCAGACCATAAGTACCTTGATCCTGAGAATAGAGAAGAAGTTGAACGTGCATTAAGAAAAATTATTCCTGATGTTGAAGTAGTTGAATCAGCAGGTTATGACTGGTCTGGTGGAGAATTCTCAGGTCAAACTTGGCCAATGTATCGTACGAACCAGCTAACGAAATATTTTGCAGAACTACAACGCCCAGAGGAAGGAATTTTTTATGGTGGAGGAGATGGCGCAAATGGTTGGTTAGGTTTTATTGACGGAGCAATTGAAAACGCTTTAAGAACAAGTAAATTAGTAGATCAGTATATTACCAAAGGTTCAAATTCATTATCAGTTTAATAGAATTCATTATTGGAGGGTATAAAAAAAATGGCACAAACAAATAATTTGAATGATTTAATCTATGTCTTAGAAGGAAAAGAACCTAATTGGGAACCATTCTTACATGGCGATGAAGAAGTAGGAAAAGTCAGCTGGTTACGACAAACTCAAGATGAAAACGGAGTTTTATTTGCTGGATTATGGAGGCATTTACCTGAAATGCATCCAGACGGTATGCCATATGGAGTGGAAGGGAACGAAACCTTTTATGTCATTGAAGGAAGAGCAGAACTGACGGATACCAATGGAAACACAATCCTTTTGGAAAAAGGGAATAGCTATTCGTTTAAGGACGGTTATGTAGGAACATGGAAAACGCTTGAACCATTTACGAAGTTTTTTATCGTTAGTTAAATAAAATAAAAATTTTATTTACGTTCACTTTATCAGGTTATGTGAGAATGAGGTGAACGTAAAAATATTAAACTTTGGTTATTTTTTTAATACATTAATACTATTTAGATAGTTTTATTTTTCATAATTTAAATTAATAAAGATACTTTAAAAGAATGGAGGAATTTTCAAATATGAATAGAGGACTTCTGTATATATTGCTTGCAATGGCATTAATTGGGGTAGGAATTCCAGTTGGCGGGGCCCTCATGATGAAATTTCCAGTGTGGCTCTTCACTTTTTTAACAATTGCGATAGCTACCATCATTATTGTCCCATTCGCAACGATTTATGAAAAAACAAAATGGACAAAATTAGGGAAGAAAAATTATTATGGTATCTTTATGCAAGCCCTTTTAACATGTACCCTGTATACTGTGTTTCTACTTTATGGATTAACGTATGCAAGTGCAATTTCAGTAGGTATTATCACAAGCATAACCCCTGCTGTTGTTTTTATTCTTGCCTTTTTCCTATTAAAGGAAAAATTAAACCTTAAAAAAATTACTGCCATCGTATTAGCAGTAATTGCCGTTCTTATTATGAATATTGCAGGAGTAGAAATTGAAGGTGGATCTAGTATTTTAGGTATTGTCTTTATGCTATTAGCGGTTGTTTCCCTTTCATTATTTTTCATATATGCTAAAAAGTTTTCTGTAGAATTAAAGCCTTTTACAATGGCAGCAGGCTTATGTGTTATGGGGTTAATTCAGACTGCTCCAATGGCATTATATGAACTTAGTTCATTTGATATGTCCACCGTAACAGCTGGTGATTGGGGAGGTACAATCTTCTATGGAGTTACCGGCTGGGCATTGGCCTACTCATTTACATTTTTAGCAATGCCGAAAATCAACGCAAGTACAGCTGGTATGGCAACTGCGGTTATGCCGATAGTAGCCGCTGTTGTTGCCTTATTCTTCTATGATGCATCAATTCGTACGGTAGATATCATAGCATTAATTTTAGTAATCGCTTCCATTTTTATTGCTGAATCGCAAGAGAAAACTGAATCTAAGTCAATCCAATCGGATGTAATAAGTGAAGTAATGGAAAATTAGATATATATGTACAGTGAAAAAGCATGCTAATCTATGGAATTAGCATGCTTTTAATTTATATACCTATTTTCCTTCATTATTAACTTTAAAGCACAAGCTTGTTCGATTTGTGACATCAAATTTTTTATAAAGGCTTTGAACATGCTTTTTAACGGTATTGACACTAATAAATAGCTGGTCCGCTATCTCTTTGTTTGTAATTCCTCTTTGGATCAATTCCAAAACATCAAGTTCCCTTGATGAGAGGGAGCCATTATTTAAAATTAAACTTCCTTCTTGTTTTTGAACAACATTCGTTTGGTTTAAGGATTGGTATTCATGAAACTTTTGTGATAAAAATCTTGAAAGTAATTCTAAACTTAATATATCTTCCGAGGATGCTATTTTTTCATTTTTAGGCCATGCAAAATCTATTAATCCAAGTATTTTGTTTTCATGATACAGGAAAATTCCCAAATTATAATAAAGACCATATTTTCTCATAAATTCATTATAAAAAATACTATTTTCATATTCCCTTGGAGTTTGAATATCTAGGTTTCCAATAACCCTTTGCTTTGGTATTCGATTTAGGTTTTTCTGAGGGGTTAGAGGATCTTCACAGTAATAAGTGAAATAATCCTTATGTGTGTATTCAGTATTTAACGTGTAAGGGTTTGTATTTAGATTATTACTTTCATCACAGATCCAGAAATTTGAATGTGAGAAACCAAACCATTTTTCAAAAGACAATAAGATAGTCTTAAAAAAATCCTTATCGCTTACTGAAATTCCATCCATTAGATTTAAGCACTTTTTATAATTATTTTCTGAAATGTACGTCATTTAACCACCAATCTCAATAATTTATAGATTACATATAATAATGTATCATAATACACACTATTTTAAAAGAATATTCTAAATATTATATACTATTAATTAGGATTAGTCTTAATTTGTCTTTTTATGAATAAATTCAAATATTTTTTCATAGTATTTTTTAATAGTTTTAACTTTTGTAAGAAAACTCATTAAATAAAAATTTAGAAATAAAATTGGGGATAGGGGAAATTACACTATGACTGCAAATGAAATAAGAAAAAAATCATTAATTCTTTTTGTTGAAAAAGGATATGAAGGGACTTCTTTAGCTGATATTGGGGAGGCAGTGGGGATCAAAAAACAATCCGTTTATTCACACTTCAAAAGCAAAGATGATATTTTTCTGCAGGTGATGAAACAGGTTATCCAAGAAGAAATATCATTTTTAAATGATTTTTTTAATAGTCACAAAAGTGACCAACTTTATCTTACTCTTTACCAATTTGTATCACAGTTTAAGGAAAGATATTTATCCGAAAAAGAAATGAATCCCAAATTTATGTTAAAAATGATGTTTATTCCACCGAATCATTTACAACAAACAACAATCACTAGCTTTTGGTCCTATTTTTGCAAAATGGAAGAGTTACTTAAAGAAATTTTTGAAGAACATAAGGATGAGCTAGATGTTAGCCCAGAAGAAGCACTGATTTCATTCTTGAATTTTATTGATGGGCTGCTTGTAGAGTTGATCTATGTGAATGTTGAGAAATTTGAGCAGAGATTGAAGGTATCATGGAAAATATACTGGAAAGGAATCACAAAATAATTTTAATTTTTATATTTTTTTGTAATAAATGTTTAAAAAGGTGATATACATTTACTAACAAACGGTCGTAAGCAAGTTTCCGTATTAAAACTTACGAACGTCAGTAAGTACTTATAAATGGAGGTATTGTGGTATATGCAATCAAACTATCAATTATTTATTAATGGCCAATGGGTTGATTCTGTATCTGGTAAAACATTTTCATCCTATAATCCTGGAACAGGGGAAATAAACGCTGTTGTCGCAGAAGCAAATGAGCATGATGTAGATTTGGCAGTAAAAGCAGCTAGGCAAGCATTTGAATCAGGACCGTGGGCACAAATGGCACCAGGTGATCGAGGACGTTTATTATATAAAGCTGCCCAAGCCTTATGGGAAAAAGTTGATTTTCTAGCTGAAGTAGAGTCAAGGGATAATGGATTACCTATTAATGAAACAAAACATATCGCAATGCCAGCCATGATTGATGTTTTAGAATTTTATGCAGGTTTAGCCAATAAGGTTCAAGGCGAAACATTATCATCTCCTGGCAACCGCTTAAATTATACTTTGAAGGAACCTTTAGGTGTTATTGGCGCAATAGTTCCTTGGAATTTCCCACTAATGTTAACGATGTGGAAACTGGCACCTGCTTTAGCTGCAGGAAATACGATCGTCATTAAGCCAGCTGAGCAGACACCTGTAAGTGTTTTGGAAATGGTGAAAATTTTCCAAGAGGTAGGAATTCCTGATGGTGTTATTAATGTTGTTCCTGGATATGGTCATATTGCTGGTGCAGCCCTATCTTCACATCCAGGAGTTGATAAAATCGCCTTTACTGGTTCAACTTCAACTGGAAGATTAATCATGCAGGCAGCTAGCAAAAACTTAAAGCCAGTAAGCCTCGAATTAGGCGGCAAATCACCAAATATTGTGTTTGATGATGCTGATATTGAAAACGCTGTCAATGGCTCGATGTTCGGAATTTATTTTGCTCAAGGGCAAGTATGTGCGGCCGGTTCTAGATTATTTGTACAAGAAAGCGTGTATGACAAATTCATGGATGCTTTCGTTAAAAAGGTTCAGAACATTCGCGTTGGTAATCCACTGGATCCAACAACTCAAATGGGACCACAGGTTTCAATGGAACAATTAAATCGAATTGAGGATTATGTTTCATCCGGTCTTGAAGAGGGGGCTAATCTCTTAATTGGTGGTAAGCGAAATAAAGCAGCTGGCGCAGGGTATTATTTTACCCCAACTATATTTGAAAACGTTACCAATGAAATGAAAATTGCGAGAGAAGAAATATTTGGTCCGGTTCTTTCTGTCATACGCTTTAAGGATGAAGAAGACGCTCTTATTAAAGCCAACGATACTATTTATGGTTTAGCATCAGGGGTTTGGACTAATGATATTAAACGTGCTCACCGTATGGCAATGGGGTTAAAAGCGGGTACAGTCTATATCAATACATTCAGTATGTTGGATAGTGCAGCACCATTTGGTGGTACAAAACAAAGCGGTTTTGGTAGAGAACTTGGAATTCAAGCACT
>JAENZK010000282.1 GCA_016841285.1 Guptibacillus hwajinpoensis
TAAAGTGTCTAAACCTTCAATAATCTGTATAAGGTTTGTATCTTGTTCCTATACTGGCCATGGCCTAAAAGATGGTCAGTCAATCCATTTTTTCAAAATCCAACCCTCTTCTGACCTGTGACCTGACCCCATAAGTTGTACCAACCTTTATGATGGGCCAACCGGCTGAAATTGAGTAGGTTGAATTAAGATTGCCGCGCTCATCTGCACTGCACCAAACGTAGTGCGATGTATGTGTTGCATGCGATGACAAATAATAGTGCCAATGTGTCCGCTTTTTCGCTTTGGCCCAATCACAAAAAATCAGTATGGGAAATCTTAAGAGCCACCCCAATTCCTCCCTGAAGAAAGCGGCTTAAAGTCCCTTCCTTTCAGGGAGTGTGTGAAATCTTAAGTCCCACCCCAATTCCTCCCTGAAGAAAGCGGTTTAAAGTCCCTTCCCTTCAGGGAAGGGATTTAGGGTTAGGTAGAAATTGGTCACGATGCCCTTTCTAATCGATTTTTCGAGTGAAGCACCATTAAAGTTTTTTCAAATCTTCTGATTTTGCGATTGTCCTGATTTGAACATAGAAAAAACACCCCTTAAAAGGATTCTATTTTATAATTCTTTTATTGAGCTGTATGGATGCGAAATTACCTTGTGATAAGTGGGTGATGATGAAGTAAATTATTCAATAATTTCATTCTAATCCAACCGCAAAAGGTGTTTTTAGGCATCTTTTGTCTGTTCGCTTAGATGAAATGTGGCATGACATGGTTTACGAACTTGATTGGCAAATCACGAGACCAGTTACTCACTAAGTATTGGAACTTGAGTTGAAGTAGAATAAGGACGAGGATTACATCTCCGATATGAAGGAGATAATGAAGTAAAAACTGCCCAACACCGTGTACGCTGGACAAGTGCGGGCGTTCCGCCGCACTTTTGGGGCTCAGCCCCAAGGACGGTTTTAGTATCTGGTAGCTTTTCCCGCCAATTCGCCCCGCCGCTTACGTAAACCGTTGGACGGCAGTGATATCTGGAGGCAAGGAGCAAACGGCTGCATGAACGACAGCATGACACAGGAATCTAGCGAGATTCAAGACACCATCCGGCGCGTGCTTGAGCAGAACCGGCTCGCTGTGCTGGCTACCCAACGTAACGGTCAGCCTCACACCAGCCTCATCGCCTTCACACCGTTGGAGGGCCTGCGGATCCTCGCGTTCGCGACCTATCGTAACACACGCAAGTACAAGAGCATCCTGGAGGATCAACGGGTGGCGATTTTCATTGAGGACAGACAGGGCGATGCCACTAGGCGTTCAGATCAGAGGCTAGTTCTCACAGCACATGGTGAAGCGATCAAAACGCCGGCGGAAAATCGACAGGCGCACATCATGATACATCTGGCGCGGCACCCGAACCTTGAGGAATTTCTCATCTCGCCTGACTGCGAGTTCGTACGTGTTATCATCCACGCCTATCAGGTTGTGAGTAGTATTGACGATGTACGGTGGTACAGAATCGGAAAGTCCGCTGTCACCTAACCAGGGCATGCAGCCGACGTTTTTCCCCTGCACGCCGCAACGCGGCTAATGCGAACCGTTATTCAGGATTTGAGCTAACCTTGTCCCACTTCTCATCAAAATAATATTCTCTCTAAGTTTGAACAATCATTAGATTACGCAATTTCACTTTTATTATTTGTTCTAATTTCCTCAAGAAACAGTGATACGCTATTTTATGTCCCTTTGGATAAACAAACGGATCTGCGCACGGAAAAACGGGCATACTTCCGAATATAAAAAAAGACCGGCTTTGGTGCGTCTTTTGGCACCTTCAGGCTCGAGCTTCAGCTGGTGATCCAGAACAGCCTTGGGGGGATGATCAGCAGCCCAGTCTATGTGGAAGTGGTGGTGGAATACTGCAGGAGATAGGATCGGCTTAGAGATGCTGATCAATTCAGAAGAAAGCGGCTTAAAGTCCCTTCCTTTTAGGGAAGGGATTTAGGGTTAGGTTGAAAGTGATCACGATGACCTTTTCTAAACGATTTTTATGCGATAAAGGTAAACATATTAAGGAATCAGAAAATCGAGTCTTAAAATAAATCCGACGTCGGATTCATTATTAGTCGTTGAATCAACAGGAAAATATTTCTGTGCCGAGTTCATAGACCAATGGTCTTTAGAACCATTAGTCTAAACCAGTAACCCCCTATAGGTACTTAAAACAAAACAGAGAGCCGATACGAATACCGGCTCTCGACTATTTAGATAAAGGTAAACAAACTAACTGCTAAAAGAGCAGATTTTACCGAACTACAGCACGCAGGATTGGGGCTTTACCTTCACCAAGCGTTGCGGTCAGGTCAACTTTTAAACCACCTTCAAGAAATGCACTAAGGCTCATGATAGGATCTACATCCGCTGGATTGGAACCTGCTAAGTAAATTTTTATATTGTATTGTCCAGCAGGCACTTCGAACCTTGCGCTTGTACCAAAGGGTACGCTGGTGAGGAATGGTTCACCATTGACCCAAATATCAACGGGTAATTCTTTATCTAACCCTAAGGCTCGGCCATTGATCCGGTGAGATACTCTCAGATAAACCATTTCACCATTGGCCTGTACTGGACTAATGCTGAAGGCGAAGCCGACTGCAATTGCTATAACGATAGCGAAGATAGAAAGTTTTGAAAATTTAGACATTGTATTACTCCTTTTTTATATGTTTTATTATGTTTCTGTATATATATATTTTATGGTAAAGTGTCTAAACCTTCAATAATCTGTATAAGGTTTGTATCTTGTTCCTATACTAGCCATGGCCTAAAAGATGGTCAGTCAATCCATTTTTTCATAATCCAACCCTCTTCTGACCTGTGACCTGACCCTGGTTAGCAGGATGGGTAAGCTGGCTTACTATCCTGAAACCACGGGACCTGCCAAAAAGGTGGCCTGATGTTTGGCGAATTCATGCTTGCCAATGGGTGGTTCGCGGCGATGGACTCTGGCGTGGAGCAGGATGTCACCTTCAACGAGGCTGTCTCTTTATTAGTGGACTGTAAGGACCAGGCAGAAATCGACACTTTTTGGGATAAACTCTCCAGCGACACGCAGTTCGAGCAGTGCGGCTGGTTCAAGGATAAAATCTGCCTTAGCTGGCAGATCGTCCCCGAGAACATGGGCGAGCTGATGGAACGACCCAATGCCTTTGCCAACATGATGGTCATGAAGAAGATCGTCATTGCGGATTTTTTTGAAAGATTGAATTGGTTACAGAGAGAGGTTAGCTGGGCTATTCTTAAAGTCGGGTGCTCACTACTTTTAGTAGGCTTCGCTTTCCTTACAGGACGCTTCGCACCCACCAATCTTAATATTACAAAAATTAGCGTTGTACGCAGCCAAAAGAGTTTGTAGAGACTACTATTTAGGTGTGCGCATCTCGAACTTATAACCTAAGGGTTTAAACTATAGTGGTTTTAACTCTTATAAATACCGGCATTAAAGCTGAATCCACCATACAATTCGGATAAAAATTAGCATTGCAAAGTAATAAGAAAGTAATGAACTTGTGTATTTTATTTATCTATCGAATGATATAAAGATTCAAGAAGGACTTTAAATTAGGTATCTCTAGGTTAATTAAATTGGTGTATTCATTATGTGAACTGAATCAACAAAAATACTAGTTTATCAATATCAATTTTTTAGATTTTCTACCAGAGATTGTTGATAAGTCAGAAACATGAAAGAGTAATTTGATATTTCGAGTTAGTTGTAACTAATTAAATATTCCTTACATATCTAATAGTGGTTTATGTTGAAATAATTTCTTCAAGGTTTGAGATTAATCTTTCCTCGTTTTCATTGATTTCAATGCCCTCTAGAAAAATCCTGTATATCCAAATATCTGATTTCCCGTTAATTTTTCCAAGATATTCTCCCCCCTCAGCACCCTCATTTTCAGCATAACATAAGAGCATTGCTTTGTTTGTGTTGTATGAATACGCATAAGTTATTATTTGGTTCAGATCAATTCTTGAAGGGTTTGGTTTGTATTTCACATCAATTACTAATTTCACTGATTCTTCAGAATTAAAATTAGAAGTTAATAAAATATCTGGCTCTGCAAAACGCCTATCTGGACCTTCAGAGAATAGTGGTTTTTTCCCTGTAGATTGATCTAAAACAATTAACTCCTCACTAATTAAACTTGAATTTTCCCTCAATAAGTTTTGACAATATTTCTCAAAAACTGTTTCCATATCAACAACAAAAGATAAACCTTCGAAATCTTGATTTTCAAAGACGTCTATATTTGAATGTTCTATAATAAATAATGCTGTATTTAGAATATCATAATAATACTCTCGGATTTTTGGTAATGCAGACTTTTTTATTGATTCTTTAATTCTTATGTTGGAGTCAACTCCTTGTAATAAAGGGATATTCTTAAAAACTTGAAGAAAATAATGAATTTGCTCCTGAAGATCACGCCTTGGATTTGGATTAGAAGCTAATATTGCTTGAGATAAAATTAAAGCTGATTTTATATAACGATTGTATAGAGTGTTACGGGAAAACTCATAATATTTTATTGCAACCTTTCTATTTTCCCCTTTTGCCCAAGCTTTGGTAATTGATTTACCAAAATCAATTCTACCACGGGGATATTGAGTAATTGTCTGAAAAGATGTATATTCTGCAAACATTCCATGTCTTACAACAAGTTCCAGTTGTATGCATAAAGTTCCAATAATATACTCAATTATTTGTATTTCAGGATCAATATCAAGGCCATATAATCTTAGCTCATTAATACTTCGAAGTTTTGTGTTTGCTCTCCCGACTAAATGCATCCAGTTCTTCGTGCCAATTTTTGGTTTTACAAAAATCCCGACCTCATCGTTTAGAGGTATAAGACCAACATATTTATCACTATGGAGAACCAATTGCTGGTTCTTTATTGTGAAATGGAAATAAGTTTCTGTTTTGTGTTTATCAGAAATATTAAAATCATTACCTGATAAAAATCTTTCGAGAGGTATAGATATTCTATCTCTCTCGTTGACCTGATAAATCTGTTTAAATCCCATTTTAGTTAAGAGTATTGGAAGAATTCAAGTTTTCGATTAAATTTTCAAACAACTCTTTGATTTCAGTAATTTCTTCCTGTCTGAATTCATATTCATTTTCTATTATCGGAAGAATTTCGTAATGCCATGTATCGCGTAATGAGTCAATGTTTTTAACCTTTGCAAAGTAAGCATGCCCGATTCTGTTTATAAATTTTAATTGCAGTTGATTGAAAAAACCGATAATTGGACCAAATGATTCAGCAGGTAACCCATTTTCAGTCAGTATTTTTTGTAATATTTCAGATTTATGTTTCATTGGTATTTTCTTAAATCTACGGTCGAAGGCCATATCAATATCTGCAATTGATTTATCAATAGGATTTATAGTGGCTAAAAGAATTAAATTTTTTGGAATAATTGCTTGTGTTCCAGAAGAAAGGGTAAATTCTTCCCCTCTTCTTTCAATATAAGTTAACGCTTCACCAAAAATTCTGCTTGGATCACCTCGATTTAATTCGTCAATAACAAGTACGTAAATATTTTCTGGATCATTAGCTGCTTCAGAACAAATTTCTAAAAAGATTTTTGGAATTAACGAAAAACCTGAAGTTGTTTCATCACAAGGAACGTATCCTTCCATAAAATCTTCATAACCAAAAGACTGATGAAATTGTATATTCTTAAATCTTGAAGCCTGATGTTGACAAAGGAAAGCGCCAATTTGTAAAGCATACCAGGTTTTGCTTGTTCCAGGAGGCCCTACAAAAATAATATTATTGCGATCATCGTTTTCCTCATTTATTAATCTAGTAACAGTTTGGAGTATTGGATCATCTTGTGAAATTTCTGAATAGGATAACAATTTCTCACTTGTTAAATCAAGAATTATTTCGTTACATACTTCGACAGTTCTATTTGATAAACCAAAATTGTGTAATAATTCGAGACCTTCATTAATTGGGAGTGCGTATAATTCCATACCTAAACAAAAATTTTGCCTTCCGATTGAACGAGTAGCATAATCATTTACTCTTCTATGTAAATTGTCTAAGGATTGTGAAAGAGAATTATCCTCTTGCATTTCTTGGCTTAGTGAATCCCAATCAAATTCAGCTCGGAC
>JAENZK010000283.1 GCA_016841285.1 Guptibacillus hwajinpoensis
CGGCTATTTTACGTCGGATTTTCTCATTAAGCGAAATTCCTCCGTCTATTTATTAGAACGAACCTTAAAAAAATAGAAAAAAGCCGATTGGTATATTTCCAATCGGCTAATTCTGTTAAACAAAAATAAAGTAAGATACGAATAGAAGTGCAAGTACGTACATAATAGGATGTACTTCACGATAACGTTTTTGAGATAATAAAGCGAGCGGATAAAGAATAAAACCCAGCGCAATTCCTGTTGCCACACTATAGGTTAATGGCATCATGATGATGGTAACAAAGGCAGGAATAACGACTTCTATTTTACTCCAGTTTATTTTACTAACTTCCATAGCCATCAATGCCCCAACAATAATTAAAGCAGGAGCAGTAACCTCAGGTGTTATAACTGATAAAATCGGAGAAAAGAATAGTGCAATAAAAAAACAAGCTGAAATAATGATGGACGTAAAACCTGTTCTACCCCCAACTGCAATTCCTGCAGATGATTCCACAAAGGAAGCAGTAGTAGATGTACCTAAAACAGCCCCGACAACTCCCGAAGTAGAGTCAGCAAGTAGTGCTCGTCCAATATTAGGAATTTCATTATTTTTCATTAAACCGGCCTGACTGGCAACAGCAATAAGGGCCCCGGCTGTATCAAAGAAAGCGACGAACAAGAATGTAAAGATAACAGCTAACAGCTGTGGACTGAGAATACTATCTAAATGAGAAAAGACGACACCAAATGTAGGTGCTAGACTAGGGATAGTCCCTACAATCGAAGATGGAACATCAATTAAACCAAGGATCATACCAATAATCGTTGTAATCACCATGCCATAAAAAATCGCCCCATGTACGCCTCGTACTAACAGTAGAACTGTTAAAACAAAACCAATTACAGCCAATGCTGTTAGGGGTGAAGTTAAATTTCCGATCGATACAAATGTAGCTTCACTAGAAATGATAATGCCAGCATTTTTTAAACCTACAAAGGCTACGAAGAAACCAATACCGGCAGCAATGGCGTATTTTAAATCCTGTGGAATAGTATTGATTATTTTTTCACGAATTTTAAACAAGCTTAAAATAACGAAAATAATACTAGCTACAAATACTCCTGTTAAGGCTACTTCCCAATTGATACCCATTCCGATACATACTGAAAAAGTGAAAAACGAGTTTAATCCCATACTTGGAGCTATTCCGATTGGAAAGTTTGCCAGTATTCCAATTAATAATGTACCAACAATGGCAGAAAGAGCAGTAGCAGTAAAAACGGCACCTTGGTCCATTCCGGATTGACTGAGAATAATCGGATTTACGACTAAGATATAGGCCATAGAAAGAAAGGTTGTAATCCCTGCCAACGTTTCTTTTTTATAGGTTGTCTGTCGTTCTTTGAATTGAAAAAATTTCTCCATTGAGTCTTTCTCCCTTTGTAAGATATAAAATAAAAAAACTTTGGTAAAATAACTACCAAAGTTTTGTTCTACAAAGGAATAGGAAGTGGTGACTCTCTAATCCTTGTAGACAAGCTATTAATGGTAGCTGGTAGAAACGTTCAAGCCGTATTCTTGAACTTATACAAGGTGAAAATTATACAGATATAATAGAATAAATCTTATCAAGAGCGGGAATGTTCGTCAATAACAATCAAAATTGTTGTTATATTGTATTTATTTTGATTTTAATTGCTAGATAGTAAAACAAAGCCGCTGGAATGATCCAGACGGCTTTGTTGAAAGTAGTTTATAAGTTTTGATGCTTTGGTTCACGCTTTCTATAGATCACATAACTACGTGATAAATAACGCAGTGGCAGGCTAAATACGTGAACAAGACGTGTAAACGGCCAAGCGGCAAAGAGTCCCATTGCAGCAATCATATGAATTTTAAACCACATTGGTACGGAAGTTAGGTAACTTGCGTCAGCTTGAAGCATAAGCACACCTCTTAGCCATGGTCCAATTGTTGTACGATAATCAAACCCATGGGAATCAATATTTAGAAGTGTAGCAGACATTCCAGACAATATGACAACAAGTAAGAAAAATAGAGAAACCCAATCACCTTTCGTGCTCGTTGTAAAGATTCGTTTTACTGTCATACGGCGGTTTGTAAGAATGATAATACCGATCGTTGCAGCAATACCTGCAGGAATCCCACCAAGTAGGGCAATCGTATGGTATTGGTGTTCGTTAACGCCCATTGCTTCATAAACACTAATAGGAATTAACAATCCCATTACATGGCCGCCGAAGACAAAGATAATTCCCCAATGAAATAGATTACTACCAACACGAAGTAGTTTTTTCTCTA
Source organism: Guptibacillus hwajinpoensis (assembly GCA_016841285.1). Classification (GTDB taxonomy): domain Bacteria; phylum Bacillota; class Bacilli; order Bacillales; family Bacillaceae_J; genus Schinkia. Next base: position 2,306 of record JAENZK010000283.1, read on the forward strand.
AAAGCTGACTTGATTTAGTTGTCCAGCCAAATTGGTCATGATTGTAACGGTAAAAATGGCCGCCTATGAAAATCGTGAGCACAATATAAGGGAGGACTACCCATAAAAATTGATTAATCAATGAGCTTCACTCCTTTGTAGAGTATTAGTGACACCAGATTTTGCAAGGACTAATAATATCACTTTCATAATATGGCCATAAAGGTTATCGTCATTGCTCAAGTTTTTAGAAACTTCTTCAATATTCGAAAGGTATCTCTCGAATACCGGTTTCATTGAAGCTTCATCTACTTGACCTGCAAATTCAAGCATAACAGGTAAATAATCAGGTAATTCTTTGTCAGTTACGTTAAACCCATGTAGTTTATAATAGTTCTTTAGGAATAAAAGCTCCATTCCCCGTTCACGTTGTTCCCCATTAGACATATAGGTAATATACAAATTTGTCTTTTTTCCAAAATCAAATGTATTAATATAAGAAGAAACTAGTTTAGTCAAAGATAGTTTTTTTGCTTTTTCACAATAATTTTGTAGCTCTGATTTCATTTCAGAACTTGGTAGGGAATCTATTTCCTCTAAAACTTCTGGCATTGAATCTACAAATTCTTGATCAGGATAGTTTAATAAATATGAGCAAAGCTGAAAGGTTAACTGTCTATTTGTATTATTCATAGTTTTCACCCCTTACAGTGTTCCGCATGAACCAGGTCCGCCTGCAAATGCTAAACCGCAGCTTCCTTGCTCATCATAAAGGTCAGCAACCTGTTCACGATGGGAAGCAGGGATCACAAATCGATCTTCATATTTTGCGATTGCCAGTAAGCGATACATATCTTTGATATCCTGTTCAGTTAAACCTAATTGTTCTACAATTTCAATATTTGGCTGTTTTTTCGTTTGCACACTTCTCATATAAGTTCTCATAACCGCCATTTTTTTCAATACTTGACGGATATGGGACTGATCACCAGCCGTTAATAGGTTTGCTAGATATTCAATCGGTATTCTCATTTCATCGATCGCAGGGAAGATGTCTTCCGCGTTTGATGTACTTCCAATGCCTTCAAACATATTCATGATTGGACTTAATGGTGGGATATACCATACCATTGGCATTGTCCGGTATTCTGGATGAAGTGGAAGTGCTATTTTCCAATCGATAATCATTTTGTAGATTGGTGATTTTTGTGCAGCTTCGATGAATTCATTTGGAATGCCTTCTGCTTTTGCTTGCTTAATCACCTCAGGATCATGTGGATCAAGGAAAATTCCTAATTGGGCATGATATAAGTCCTTTTCATCTGCTAATGCAGCTTCCTCCACTTTGTCAGCATCATATAACATGACACCGAGGTAACGGATACGGCCTACGCAAGTTTCGGAACAGATTGTTGGCATACCAGCTTCAATTCTTGGGAAGCATAATGTACATTTTTCTGCTTTATTGGTTTGCCAGTTAAAATAAACCTTTTTATATGGACATGAAGATACACAATGTCTCCAAGCACGACAAGCGTTTTGGTCGACAAGTACAATCCCATCTTCATCGCGCTTATACATGGCACCAGATGGGCAGGCACTAACACAAGATGGATTTATACAGTGTTCGCAAATTCTTGGAAGATACATCATGAACACATCTTCAAATTCTGTCTTAATTTGCTCTTCCATTTTTTCAACGTTAGGGTCTCTGAGACCTGTAACGTGGGCACCGGCAAGATCGTCCTCCCAGTTAGGTCCCCAAAGGATTTCCATAAATTCACCTGTTAATGATGACTTTGGACGAGCAACCGGTTGAGTTTTCCGCTCGGGGCTATTAGTTAATGTTTCATAATCATAGGTCCAAGGCTCATAATAATCATCGATTTCAGGAAGATTAGGGTTGGAAAATAAGTTTAGTAAACGATTTGTTTTTGATCCTGATTTTAATTGCAGTTTACCGTTTTTAACTTCCCAGCCGCCGCGATAATGCTCTTGATCTTCCCAACGTTTTGGATAGCCGATACCCGGCTTCGTTTCCACGTTGTTAAAATACATATATTCTGCACCTGGACGGTTTGTCCAGGTGTTTTTACAAGTAACACTACATGTATGGCAGCCAATACATTTATCTAAATTCATGACCATGCCGATTTGTGCTTTAATCTTCAAGCCAATCAACCTCCTTCAGTTTTCGGATGACAACGTTTAAGTCACGTTGGTTTCCTGTCGGTCCATAGTAGTTAAAGCCGTAGCTTAATTGTCCGTAGCCGCCAATCATATGGGTAGGTTTCATATGAATTCTCGTTGGGCTATTATGTGTTCCACCGCGATTTCCTGTTAATTTTGTTCCAGGTACGTTGATATGGCGGTCTTGTGCATGGTGCATGAAAGCCATGCCGCGTGGGAGTCTATGTGACACTACTGCTCTTGCAACAACAACTCCATTACGGTTAAAGCATTCAATCCAGTCGTTATCTTCAATGCCCACCTCAGCTGCATCATCTTTATTCATCCAAACAGTTGGACCACCGCGGAATAGGGTTAACATTGGTTGTGAATCGAAATACATACTATGGATAGACCATTTGTTATGTGGTGTTAAATAGTTTAGTATGATTTCTTTACCCTCAACTTCAGGACGATTTTTTCTGAATGGTTTTGGTTGAAGAATCGGTTTAAAGGTTGCCATCGCTTCGCCAAATTCCTGCATCATTTCATGATCAACATAGAAGGATTGTCTTCCTGTTACAGTTCTCCAAGGAATTAAACGTTCTACATTAGTTGTAAATGGAGAATAGCGTCTTCCTCCTTTTTCAGAACCACTGAAGGCAGGGGAAGTAATAACTGTTTTTGGCTGTGCTGTAATTTGTTCGAATGTAAAGCATTCTTCTTCACGTTCACTAGCTAAATCTACTAATTCAAGATCCGTTGTCTTTTCAAGTGCTTCCCATGCTTTAACGGCCATTCTACCGTTAGAAGTAGATGATAATGTTAACACAGCTTCACAAGCACTTTTTGCTGTAGTAATATTTGGACAGCCATCGGCAACACCACCGTTTACCGTACCAAGCACGTTTTTCAATTTTTCATATTCCTCTTCTGCAGACCATGAGATCCCTTTAATTCCATGTGCTGAATTTTTTACATTAGGACCTATGGAGATCCATTTATCGTAAATGAGTTTATAATCTCTTTCGACAACGTGAATTTGCGGCATTGTTTTACCAGGTATAGGCTCGCATTCACCCTTGCTCCAATCTTTTATGGCGCCTAGTGGCTGTGCTAACTCCTGCGGTGTGTCATGTAAAAGTGGAGTAGCGACTACTTCCTTCATTGGTTCCAGATTTAATTCTGTTGCCAAGTCAGACACTGCTTTTGCTAATGATTTAAAGATATCCCAGTCAGAACGAGCTTCCCACGGAGTCGAAATAGCCGGATTAAATGGATGAATAAACGGATGCATGTCCGTACTATTTAAATCATGTTTTTCATACCATGTTGCTGCCGGAAGAATGATGTCTGAATAAAGAGCTGTCCCAGCCATACGGAAATCTAAATTAATTAACAAATCTAGTTTCCCTTCTGGTGCATTTTCACGCCATTTTACTTCGTCTGGATGTAAGCTTTCAGTATCATCATTTAATAATCCATTTGTTGCACCCAGAAGATGTTTTAAGAAATATTCGTGGCCTTTTCCAGAACTTGAAATTAAGTTAGACCGCCAAACGAATAGATTTCTTGGGAAGTTTACCGGATTATCAGGATCTTCAATCGAAAATTGTAATTTCCTGTCTTTTAGCTGTTTAGCAACATATTGGCCAACTTCTTGTGGCGTTTTTGCTCCAGTCGCCTCAGCTTCTTTATACAGTTCAATACTATTTTGATTAAATTG
>JAENZK010000284.1 GCA_016841285.1 Guptibacillus hwajinpoensis
ATAATCGCTCCAGCTTCTTTCAGTTTTTGATCAGCAGCTGCATCTTCATCCGGTAGCCAGCCTTCAAAAATTTTCGATCCCCCGGTTGTTTTTACACCCGCTGTTTGTAAAATATCCTTGACTGCAATCGGAATTCCATGTAACGGTCCCCTTACCTCATTGTTCATCAACTCTGCTTCCAATTGCATCGCCTGAGCCAACGCCTCTTCTTCCATAACGGTAATAAAAGCATTGAGGTTTGGTTCATGCTCACGGATCTGGTTCAAGGTCATCTGTGTCAATTCAATCGGTGAGATCTGTTTATTTTTGATGGCATTCCCTACGGTTTCAATTGTTTCAAAAAGAAGTTCATTCATGGCTTGCTTTCTCATAACTTTCTAGATTAAAAGTAAAGGCTGGCTCTAGTGTTGCTAATTCTAGTTCCACATCATCTAATATATGGCGCAGATATTCTTCTAATGTCATGTATTCTCCTACTTTCTTATAATAATCAAAAAATCTGGGCGCAAATTCGCCAAGACGGATTTGGGGATTTCTGCTGAATATAGTTAAATAAGGTGCCAGGCATCCACTTTTTATATGGTGGGTGCCTGGTACCTTTTTTTACTTATTTAGATTTCACTTCCTGTCCATCATTTTTAAACTGAGGCTTCATCGGAAAAGCTTCTTGCCAGGACTTTTGGTTGCTGGCATAAATTCCGGCGCTGTATAGGGATTTAAGAGAGTCGGAATCTAATTTGAAGTTTTCATTACCTTCCTGAAATGCCTTTGCTTGCTGAAGCAGCATGCGACGCATATGAATAATTGGCAAATCACTTGTACCTAAATGTTCCTTGGAGCGATCTACAATCGGTCCCATCGTTTCTGTTGCGGCATGATCCTGAATCGCGATTCCACGGATTCCCGTGAAGTTTCCGTCTTTCGATTTTTGCAACTCACGGTCCTGACCATAATCATTTTCAAAACTAACTTTTTTTCTGAAATGCTCATCCACCTCTATACCGCGACGGTCATGATTGGCCTTTACATCAATTGGACGGTTGTGGGAAAATTGGACATCCCAAGACCATGTACTATAGTCATCCCTTGGAATGAACGCATGCCACATTCCGTCATCACCATCAAGTCGAGGTGGGAATGAGTAAAACGGAAATACATAATGAATTTCAAAGAAGGCATTTTCTGTCTCATTCCCAATTCCCACTCCAATACAGCGCTTGCCGTAATTTGTGTCCTCCACATCTTGTTTAACCGGTGGGTTTTTAATAAGAGGGTGATCTGGGTCAACACCTAAATCCGAACTTAAAATCCCTTCCCCTACCACCTGTGTTCCATTTGCTTTATGAAGAAATGCGGCATGCACATAATCTAGGTCATTTTCCATTACTTGTGCATAGTTACACTCCTGCCAAATACGCTCTGACATTACGTAGTCATCAGGTAATCCCATCCAATAAAACTCAGGGAATTCCGGCATCTTCTCCTCTGGCCCCATATAGGTCCAGATCATTCCTTTTAACTCTTTGACCGGATAACTTTTGATCTTAATCTTTTGTCTGAACTTCGGATCCCCTTCTTCTGACGGGATTTCCGTACAATCACCGTTCGTATCGAACTTCCAACCATGATACATACAGCGTAGGCCACACCCTTCATTAATACCATAATACATAGATGTTCCGCGGTGAGGACATGCTTCATCCATCAGGCCAACTTTCCCTTCGGTATCACGAAAAGCGATTAGATCTTCACCAAGGAGTCTGATTTTCTGTGGTTTTCCATCACTTTTTAATTCATCTGATTTTAGTGCTGGAATCCAATATAAGCGAAATAATTCGCCCATTGGGGTTCCTGAACCTGTGCGTGTTAATAAATGATTATCTTCTTTTGATAGCATTTATATTCCTCCTCAAATATTTATTTGATTATTTAGAATATTTTTATTTATGTGTTTATTTTATTGGATTCTACCAATTTAAACTATCTATGATTAGGTCGGAATTTACGATTTGTATACAACCGAACCATACAGTCTATGAAATAAAAAAGGGGCTGTCCAAAAAAGTCATATTAACTAACTTTTGGACAGCTCCCTGATTACAGCAGATTAAAGACCATATACGTTTGTAAGGCGATTTGAATTTCAAATGTTGACGTTGCCTTCGATAAATCGATATTCATTAATTCTTCAATACGCTGGATCCGATATCTCATTCCACTTATGGAAACATTCATTTCTCTTGCAGTCTTATGAAGATTGCATTGATTCTCAATATAATAGAAAAGAGTTCTAAGTAGTTCTGTTGAGCTCTTTTCATCATAGGCTTTTAAATCCGCTAGAAACTCATGAGCGTATTCTAATAACTCCTCCGGTTTCCGTGCATCAAGCAAAATCATGATATGCCCTAGTTCATCCGCATGTACGACACTGCTACTGGATTCATTTAATAATCGATTTTTCAACTTCGCTATTTCAATGGCTTTATTAGCCTCTTTAAAGCGTTTACAATATTGCCCTACGTCTGTACATAGCTTACTTACTCCTAAATAAATTGGACTCGTTTCATGATTCATTTGAATCAATTCATAACAATGCTGAGCAAATTGCTTTATAGTTTTCTTTTTCTTCTCAAGATACTCTTTTGGAATAAGGATGGTTGCTTTATTAAGTTTTTCAAGTCTAACAAATGTAGTTTGATAATGTGTTTCTTCTCGTGTTAAAAAGTCCATTAACTGTTTTGACGCACTTTTCAGGTCTCCGGCGTTGTCACAACTGGAGAATTCAACTGTTACTACATATTGTGGTTGATTAATATTGTATCCAAAATAGCAGAAACGGTTGATGATATTGGCCGGATCTGTTTCACCTCTAAAAAGTTCCTCCAGCAAATCTCCCTTCATTCTCACTTCCGTTTGAATAGCAGTACGTTCATTTAACATTTTAACGGCACAAATACTTGCAGCCCTCTCTAGAAAGTCAATCTCAGCATCCCCAAATAGAGCCCCTTCCCGATAGATAGAGATATAGCCGTATACATCATTTTGAATAATAATTGGAGAGATTAGTATATTTTGATTAGGCCAGATTTCAAATGGCTCGGTTTCTGTCAAAACACGTTTTGAAAACTGTTTTTCAATAAAGTCTTGGATTTCCATCCAATTATACTGTTGTACATTTGGCTGGCTTTCATCAAAATAATGGGATATGTAATCGAAATATTGGTTCTGGATCAGTACCGGCATATTTAAATCGTTCGCTAGTATTTTCGCAAAATCGTCCATCCCCTTGCCTTGAAGTAGGGCCGATGTCAGATTCTTTGTTACAGATGACCCAACATGTAGAATTTCACTTTGTCTCTCAACACGGCGATACACAATATCCAGTTCATCTGCAATGTCTTGTTCCTCGTAGTTAATTAATTCATCATCAATTTCAGAACCCCACTCTTCGAGTGTTTTTGCAACATAGTAACATTGTTTATCCCCTTTACCTACACATTGTGTCTCCTTAAAAATAACCTTTTTTCCAAGACATTCACTAGTATAACCCCCACCATAGCCGATAAGAAAATAACAGATAGGTTCATGGTACAAGGAATAATGTTGCAAATGCTGTTTGGCTTCATATGAATCAATCCAGTACCCCGAAACATCAAAAGTCCCTTTCTCCATATCAACTTTAAAGTGCTCTGGATAAGATAAGACACGTCCACCAATTAGGTGCATTTTTGAACCTGCCAATAGCCAATCCATATCACTCTCCCAGTCCACCATATCCTTTAGCATCCTTGCCTCATTTACTCCACAATTCCACCCATAGCGAAGCAGAAACCTTTTGGCACGTTGAATACCTAAAGTATCAATAAGATCCTTCCGCAGGACTCCCCAAGCATCCGTGCTTGAAATAACCATTCTCTTATTTTGAAAATAATGATCTCCCCCATGATTGATAAAGGAAAAAATATTTGTAAACGTATTCTTTACATTAGAAGTCAAGTGATCTTCCTCCTTTCAGATTGTCTTTTACTAGATTTTCAATATAATAAATTAAAATGTTTAAAAATCAGAGACAATAGCACATTAGGTCTGAAAATTTCATGGAGTTAAGTATTATTCATCTAATGATCATTCAACTAAATTATACTTGAAGATTAGAGTAACATCTATTATTTTTTGTAATATTTATACAATTTTGTTTATTTTAAAAATACTGATTTAAAAAAGTAAAACTTGCAACTCAATAATATAGTTGCAAGTCCTTAACGTTAATTTCTATTAGGTCAGAGACGATTAGCAGTCTTAGATGTAGCCACGAAACGGTGGTACACCTAAGAATATCGAGCCTGCTCCGTCGTACATGCTTTCATTAATGAAGGCGTGCTGAGATACAACCATCGCATCGCGTAGGTTGCGCTCCAATGGATGCCCATTGCTAATTGCTAGGGTACCGGCAAGCATGTAGGCTGACTGCACAACTTTTGCTCCTTCCAGAGCAGCATGTGCAGCTGCTAGGCGCAACATACTTGTTTGCTCTGCAGAGACACCATGCCCCTTTAGGATGGATTCCCAAGCAGCATCAGTAGCCTCGTAGAAGAAAGCACGTGCTGACCTTAGGGTTGCCTCTGCCTTTGCCACCCCGATTCTCAAGTAAGCACGATCAGCCATCTTCGGTGCACCTGTGATAGTAGAACCGCCCGCCATCTGAATAATCTCATCAAGCGAAGCACGAGCTATCCCAAGATTGACTACCGCTAGTACCTGTGCTGCATACGCGATAGAAGGATATTGATAGATTGGCTCTTCTATAGTAGGCTTACCACCACGGACAAAGGTCCATTCATCGGCAACGAAGGTGTCTTTCACCAGTAAATCATGGCTACCCGTTCCTCGCATCCCGATCACTTCCCAGTTCTCGACAATTTCCAAGTCATTGGGCGTGAGTACAGCTGTGAGTGGCTTACCGCCTTCCCCGAAACCAATGCCGACACCGAGTATATCTGCCCCCATGCATCCGCTAGCGAATTTCCAAGTACCATTCACACGCCAGCCGTCCTCAACCTTTGCTGCGGGTTGGACCGGAAAAAGACCTCCGGCAAAAGCCACGTCCGGCCCATTTGCGTAAATGCGTGCTAGCGTATCACGCGGAAGGGCTGCTAGGTAGTTGGAAGCAGAACCAAAGCTTGCCACCCAGCCGGTGGAGCCGTCAGCCTCAGAAATGGTCTCGATCAGCTTAAGAAACTCCGTAGGGGAGGAGCCAGCCCCACCAAAGCAACGTGGTACGTGAGCTCGATAAACTCCCAATTGTTTTAGTTTCTCAATCATGTCTCGAGGCACATGTCTCTTCTCTTCAAATTCATCCCGTCGGGCACGGATTTCAGTTAACACCTCGTTCTTCATATTCTTACTTTGCATATCAATAATCATCATTCTTTCCTCCCTATTTCATAGTTTCTACCAACATATTAAAATATTTTGAAAATTCTAACTATGTAATATTAGGCTTAAATATAATAAGATATTCAGTATGATTCGTACGATTCGTATGATTCTTGGTTCGTCAAAAAAAGCATCTCAAGACAAAAAGTGCCTGACCCGCCGAACGCAATCTAGTAACCAGGAAGGTTGGCTACTAAATAGATTTCTTGCGGGACTCAGACACTTTGGAGATTACCCTTTTTAGTTAAAACTTTAGACTAAAAATGTAATGATTTTTGGAAATAAGATAAGTAAGGCTATTAAAATAGTATAAGTGACGATAAAGTAACCTGTTCCTCTAAAGACCGTTGTAATCGGTATTTCCTTTGATATCCCTTGAACAATAAAGGCATTAACCCCTACCGGAGGTGTAATTCCACCAAGGCTTGTCACAATACAGAGAATAATAGAAAACCAGACCGGATCATATCCAAGCATAATGATAGCTGGGAAAAAGATTGGGATCGATTGTATTAAGAAGCCTAATGCATCCATAATCGCTCCGCCAATTACATAAATAAATAGGATGGCAATAAGAATAATGACAGATGGTACCGCTAAATTACTAACGAACTCCGCTACTGCAAACGGAAGTCTTGTTGCCGTGATAAAACGTCCAAATACTACAGCACCTACTACTAAAAATAACACCATTGCGGTTGAACGTATGGTACTGTCTAAAGCATCCACAAGAC
>JAENZK010000285.1 GCA_016841285.1 Guptibacillus hwajinpoensis
GTTCTCGACCCTCTGGCCCACCAGCCCTCTGGCTCAGGTCCTACCTCCGCACTTCATAAGAAAGCTCTACAAATTGATTAAAACGCCTTACTCCTTTCAACATAAGCTCCAATTGGTAATCATCTTCCTTGAACAATGGAATACCTTTTCCTATTAACGTTGGTGCAACTGTTACGATAATTTCATCTACCAATTTTTCCTTAATAAACGAAAGTAACAGCTCTCCCCCACCAACGAGCCAGATATTTTTACCTTCTTCATTTTTTAATTGATTTGTCAAATTCACTACATCTCCATTAACGAATTTCACATCATTATTATCCTTATGGGCAGACCTTGAAAAAACGTAACATTCCTTATCATTATAAGGGAAATCCCCCTCTGCATTCTCTATCACCCAATCGTAAGTTCTTTTGCCCATTAGAATTGTATCTACAGTATCGTAAAACTCTGAAATGCCATTATCCCCTTCGCCTTCAACCTTAAATAACCACTCTAACGAATCATCACATGTTGCAATATAGCCGTCTAAACTCGTTGCGATATACAGCACGATTTTGCGTTTATTTTTCATAATGTCCTCCTTTTCCGTACAAAATTTGGTGGAAGTTCGAGTTCGGGCCGGAGTTCCCGACCCTGCGGCCCAACCATCCAATTAACTCAGTTTTCTGAATACAGGTCTTTTTTCCTAAATCCATGATAAGATAAAAAATATAAACATATTACAATAACTCAATAGGAGGGCTTATAAACTCTTATGAACTTCCCTTTGTTAAATCGATTGTTTAGTAACCCTACTTACTCTCGGTTTGGATTTTTTGGTCTCTTGATTTTTAGTGTTATTTTGAATAGCTATTTCCTCGGGGATGAAAACCCATTATATATAATGGATGTTGGTTCTGTTATTTGTCTAGGCATCGGTGTTTACAACAAGCCCGTATGGTTTTTAAGCTTGCTAACACTAATTGTTGTGGTCTGTAGGTACTATTATATTCCCGATTCCGAACCCCATTTAGGTCTTTGTTTAATTCATGTACTAACCTACCTGTTAATTACGTTTCTTTCGGCTAGTTTGATGAAGTATATACAAAAAGTCAAAGAAGATAATTTGGAGCTGATTACAGCCCTTGCCAATGCTTTGGATTCGAGAGACTCTTATACGATGTACCATTCCGAAAACGTTGCAAAATATTCAATTGCCATTGCGGAAAAAATGAATCTTTCAAAAGAATCGTGCGACATTATTCACAAAGGAGCATTGTTATATGATGTTGGAAAAATCGGAATCCCCGAACATATTTTAAAAAAGAACGGAAAATTAACAAACGAAGAATATGAAATCATCCAATCCCATCCGACAATTGGATACGAAATGATTAAACATGTCGGCAGTTTTCACAATAACGGAATTTTAGATATTGTGTTGTATCATCATGAAAGAATGGATGGCAAAGGCTACCCAGCAGGGTTAAAAGGAAATAAAATTCCTTTATACGCACGAATCGTGGCTGTTGCGGATACATTTGATGCCATGACCACAAAGCGCGTATACAGAGACGAACTGAATTTAGACTACACCTTAAATGAAATCACAAAAAATAAAGGAACACAGTTCGACCCAGAGGTTGTCGATGCCTTTCTCAGTTTGTTCGGCCAGCAAGATTAAGAAAAGCGCAAGCGCCTTGCCCATCGCCGTACAAACTGGAGGGGCTTTGACTGAGATATAGGAAACTTGAATTGCGTCAGCAATTCTTAGTTGACTTATCGTAGGGAGGAGACCTGAAGTTTGCTAGGCGATAGGCGCTGGAGCTAGACAATAAGAAAAGCGTAAGCGTTCGTTAAGCGACGTATGGACTGGAGCACATCGACTGAGATAAAGGAACCACGACGAACGTAGTGAGTCGATGGTGACTTATCGTAGGGAGGTGGGTGAAGTCCACTAGTCGCTGAGCGCTGAAGCTAGACAATAATGTGCAAAACTTATGCTTTCTTTACTTTTAAATAATTTATTTTGAGTTTGTGCCACAAGCACTTGGAAAATCCAAGTGCTTTTTTTATTTGTTCGCACCCGCTTGACCCCCATTTAAATATGGGCACCTCCGAATAATTGTAGTAAAAAGATGAGGTGAGTTTTTCATGAATAAGCAACCAATAAAGCTAACATATGACGAAATCGATAAGCTGCTTGAAGCGTTTAATGAAGATGGCTCTAACAATATAAATTTAAAATTCGTAACCGAAGACGAATTGGACACTTTGTTGAAGGTTCACTAAGCGGAGTGAGCCACAGTTCCCGACCCTCTGTCCCACCCGCCCCTGTGTCTCACAAACCTCAACCTTGGCAATACTATTTATTATAAGTTCATGTTAAGATTCTTATATACATAATCACTAGTTAGGATGCGGATAATGAAGTTTCATTTTTTTTTCACCTTTATTCTAGTTTTACTGCTTTCCTCTTGTGGCACTCCGGCTAATCAAAGGCCAGTGAACCCTCTTGAGATGAAAGATGTTCCCAGGCTCCGCTCACTTGAATCTATCCAGGTGAAGGAAGAAACCCTGCTTGGGACATTGTCTAACTGGGCGATGCTGAATTACGGAAATCTTGAGGGTGAGGCCTACGGCGTTGTTGTTGTCGGAAGCGAGCCGGAAGGAATTTCTGCGGCTATCGCTGCGGCACGTGAGGGTCAAAAAACGCTACTATTAGATAAAAAGCCGATTGTTGGCGGTCTATACACGCTTGGGATGCTGAACATGATTGATATTAACTGGTCCCCAACGCACGAGAGCGTCAATAAAGGACTTTTTCTTGAATTCTACAAAAAAATAAATAACCGCACATCCTTTGATGTTAATCAAGCCAAACAAGTTTTTGAGAACATGCTTACTAATGAAAAAAAAATAACGGTACAGCTGGGGGCTCAAAGCTTCCTCCCTATCATGAATCAAAATCATGTTGAAGCACTGCTCTATAAGGATGCTAATGGGATTGTAAAAAAAATTATTGGGAAGCAATACATCGATTCCACTCCTGACGCTGATTTTGCTCAGCTTGCTGGTGCTAATTTTACAATCGGCCAAGAAGATTTTCGGAATGAAGCCAGAATGATGGCCGTTACACTGGTGTTCGAGCTGTCTGGGGTTGACTGGGGCAAGGTCCAAAATTACCTCAATAATGACGAGGAAGTTTACACGGGTGCCGACCAATTTTCGGCTTGGGGTTATGGAAAGGAAATGGCTCGATATAAACCCAGTCAGGAAAATGTCCGGATTCGTGCTCTGAATATTGGTAGGCAGGATAGCGGCCATGTGCTGATCAACGCTTTTCAAATCCTAGGTGTCAACGGTTTGAACCCAGGCGAACTTCAAATAGCTTGGGGAATTGCCAATGAGGAGTTACCGAAAATCACTGAATTTCTGCGCGAGAACCTTGTTGGCTTTGAAAATGTCGAATTAGTTGGAACTGCTGACGAATTTTACGTTAGAGAAACGCGCCACTTGGATGCGGAGTATAAATTGACCGTCGATGATGTCCTTGAAAATCGTGACTTTGAGGACCGGATTGCATTTGGCAGCTACCCGATCGACATGCAAGCCACGGTCATCGATGAAGGTGACATCATTATCGGTGAACCGGATATGTATGCAGTGCCTTTTAGAAGCATTGTGCCCAAAGGGTTTGACAACCTTCTCGTTGCTGGCCGCAGTGCCGGATACGAATCTCTAGCCCACGGCAGCGCACGAACCGTTCCAGTTGGTATGACCGTTGGCCAGGCCGCCGGCGTTGCATCCGCTTATGCTAATAAAAAAAATATAGATTTTCAGTCTCTCATTGGTGACTCGGCCCTTCATCATATGAAGAGTATTCAATCCATATTAAATCAAAACGGTGCAAACCTACATCCAATCCCTGCTTATGACAATCCAATCATGAATCATTGGGCGTATGAGGGTGTAAAATTTTTTCGTGGCTTTGGACTCATCGCAGCTGGCTACGATAACGAATATAGAATGGACGAAACCATTACAAAAGCTGAATTTATTGATCTTATTCGCCGGGTTAGCCAATATTTCGGAGCAACATTCACGGCTGCCTTTCCTTTTTCAGAGGATGACGATGCTCTTGAGAAGGACAATTTATTGGAATTTTTAAAATCTAATAATATGGCACTTGATTCTTTAACAGCAACAACCTTTGACCATCTTCTAAAACAATCGGCGGTTGACCGCGCGCTAGCTTATATGATAATAAAAGAGTTTTTTGAACAGAAAGCCCCTAAAATTTGGGGAAAATGATGATTTTTACTTATTGTCGGGTCTGAACGATTTATTGTCCTGATCACCCTCATTATTATCCGCAAATGATTTGTTATTGTCCGAGAACATGTAGTTATTGTCCGCAAACCACGTTTCATCGTCCGATTGCCACTAATTGTAAATTGACACAGCGGTGACTGTCCCGCTGTAGCGGTTGGGCCCGCCGCACAACGCAAAAAGAGTGGTAGAAATGCTCAACTAAAGCATTTCAACCACTCTTCTTTTTTATAATTATTTCACACACAATTCCTTCAGCTCTTCTTCTAGTACACAAGCCATTTCGCGTGAGCGTGTGCTGACGCTGCCGATCGAAGCTTGGTATAGTTCAGCTGTTGCCTTTTGCGTACGGCGATAGACTGGGAACACTTTGTCCACTAATAGATAGTGTAGTGCAGCTGCATAGATTTTTTCATTTTTGATTTGCGGTTGTTTTTTATGATAATAGGTCTGCCATAAAGTGCTGCCTGCTTCGATTACAGATTCAGGCATATCCTCACTTTGGACCTTTTCTTCCAAAAGATTTACGACAGCAGCAGCCTGATCCTGCTCGGCCACTTTTTCAACAGCTGTTAAGGCTGAGCGTACATTTTTCATGTCAGGCTCTTCCTCTACATGCTCCTCAACCGCCGAAGCCACCTCTAATTCAAACGCATCAAGATCGCGGTCAGACATGAATAAATCTACAAGCTCTAAGAAGTGATCTTGTAAAAATGCTGCCGTATCAAAGCCCGCGTCTTCTGAAACGGATACAAACTTTTGACATAAGAACTGCTCAACATTTTCAGCCATCTCTTCTTCAAACGATAAAGCCGATGTGAAGAAGATCGAAGCTTCCTCAGTAAACGGAACAATATATCCAAGTAGAAGTGCGCCTTGGCTCGGAACCTCTGTCAATTCATCTATTATTTTTATATTCATTAATTCTTTTGAAAAAATATCTTTTGCAACAACATGGCGTCCATCCACATTTTCAACTCTCACTACAGACGGAGTTTTTCTAACCCATGCGCTTACAATTTCTTGAGCCTTTGGACGTAAATTTACTATATTAGAATCGCAAAAATACTCAAGTGCAGTTTTTCCACTTAAAACCTTGCTGGCAAATAAAGCCCATACACCTACGAAGAAATAAAAAGAATCTCTCATTTTTTCTGGAGGATTAAATTCACCCATGCTTTTTTGCACAGTTGCGGAGAACTCTGAATGAGTAAAGGCATCACGAAGAATTTGAGACTGCACCCCCACTACTTCCCGTTCAAGAATGGCCTGCATCGAGTCATTGTTACTCTTTGCCTCGCAGCACTTCTTATATTTTTTCCCGCTACCACAATAACACGGGTCATTTCTTTTAATATTATGCATAGAAAAATAGTCCCCTTTCAAAGCAAAACAAGACGGCAAAACTACTATTTTTTTTCTAACGTCTTTAATTTTATAAGATTTACCGATTTCAATTAATGAGTTTATTGCATTATCCACTAAAATGTAATTGATACCACAAATTGCTTTCTTTCCTATTTTATCAAATAAATACAAATAATAGTACGACAAAATTAAACAAAATCTTGGTTGACCAATTTTGGGCCGCAGTTTGGTTCTTTTTAGGCTGAGCCACAGTTCCCGACCCTCTGGCTTTTTTGAGCCGCAGTTGAGCCGCAGTTCCCGACCCTCTGGCTCTTATAAACATTTATTATTTTAAATAAACATTTGTTTAAAATGAATAATCCAAAAGGTGGAATCGAGTGCGGGACACAGTTCCCGAGCCTGCGGACCTTTTTTTAGGCTGAGCCACAGTTCCCGACCGAAGCCGCTGAAAAACCATCCTTTCTTTAATGAAGGTTGAAGTAAAATA
>JAENZK010000286.1 GCA_016841285.1 Guptibacillus hwajinpoensis
TTCAGCCTTTGTGCCATATGCACGTGTATTAACGAATGTATTTCTCTAGTTTTTGAGGATATTGACGAAAGGGTCCAAGTTCCAATTTACATCGATTGCGTTATTTTCCCGACCACTTACATAACCGGCATCAAATGAAACTTGTTCATCTCCTGAAGCTTCACACATAGCAGCTTTAGCTACATAAGTACCGTCATTCATGGCACCGTTTCCACCAGCATCACAGTTTGCTGCTACTAATAAAGGGACTTTAGTGTTACTTTGTAATTCATTGATTAAATCCTGTACCTGCTCTGAAGTACCGCCTTGATAACGAGCGCCACCTATATGGTATTTTTTTAAGATTTCAGTGTTTGTTAATTTGTTACCACTGAATTGGTCACCGCCAAAGAAAAACAGGTTAATGAATAATTGACCGATTTTTTCTTCATCAGACATTCCTGCAATCGTATCTTTAACCCACTTAATATCTTCATCAGATAAATTGTAGGGCTTCGCTTTCAAATCCACTCTTGGCATTGTAATATTTTTAGCTAATTTTTGTATCATTGTGAATCCCTCCTGAATATTATTTCAAGTTGTTATTAAATTCATCAATTAACATTTGTTGATAAGCACCTGCAAAACTTCCATCTATGAATTTACCTAATGCTTCATTTCTGAACCGATCCCAAGAGTACTTTTCTTTTCCAACCAGGATTGGATAGTAAAGAACTCCATTCTTCTCCGCAGCGGATAGGTCTCCTGGAGCGTCTCCAACCATTAAGACATGCGTATCGTCAAACCCAAATTTTTTCAACTGCTCAATGCAATATGCTTTTGTACCCGCTTCCTGCCCAAGCATGACGTCAACATGCACTGATAGTTCATGTCTTGTCCATTCGTCTAACACAGCTGCACCATTGGCAGAAGAAACAATCGCTACATTGGCAACTTCCTTAGCAGCCTCTAATCCTTCTTTAGCACCTTCTACCGGCTTATCGTTACCAGCTAGTTTTTCTTCAATTGTACGATTGACAGCATGGCTCCATTGGAGCGCTTTCTTTAACCCGGCATCATTTGAGTCCGCGATTGCTCTCTCAAGAGAGGGATTTGAAAGTTCATTCGTCGTTTCAGTCCATTTTTTAAAAGAAGAAATATCCGGCATCCGGATACCTTCTGCCTCAAGCGCTTCAAAGGTAGTAACAACCCCTTTAAAACGGTTTATTCCTCTTGTTTTGGTATAAAGATTAATATCATTCCACACTTCAAGAAAGTGTTCTTTAATAGACCCAAGATTCCACTCTTTAACTGCCTCCGGACCAAATGCTTCTCTATGTTTTACGTCCATCGTATCCATCGCACAGCCATCTGAGTCTACACATACCAAAAATTCCTTAGTTTTCTGAAAATCCGTTATAGTAGCTTTCATCTATTAACCACCTCTTTATATCATTGTTATGTATTCCAAAAATGCGCGTGTTTTCAAATAAAGGAAAGGTTGTTAACCCAACAACTGGACTAACAACCTTCACTCTGTTTACAATCGACTATACTCCAGTATAGGAAGAGAAACCGCCATCGATTGGTAGAACAACACCAGTCACAAAGCTAGCCGCCTGCTCACTGGCAAGGAATAAAAGACCGCCAACAAGCTCTTCTGGTTCACCGAATCTTTCCATTGGAGTGCTGTTGAGGATTTTTCCTGTTCTTGCTGTTGGGGTACCATCTTCATTAAATAATAATTTCTCATTTTGTTTTGTTACTAAAAATCCTGGAGCAATCGCATTAACACGGATCCCTGCTTTGGCAAAATAAACGGCAAGCCATTGGGTAAAGTTGCTGATTGCAGCCTTAGCACCGCTATAGGCCGGAATTTTTGTTAATGGTGTGTATGCATTCATCGATGATACATTAATAATGCAGCTTCCCTTTTTCTCTGTCATGCCTTTAGCAAATACTTGGGATGGAAGTAATGTACCAAGGAAGTTTAAGTCAAATACGAAACCTACCCCTTTAGGGTCCAGTTCAAAGAACGTTTTCAGCTCAGGATTCTTTTTCACTTCTTCTGCATTAAAGAATTCATCATCAGTTGTTCCGCGAGGGTTGTTTCCTCCTGCACCATTTAGAAGGATATCGCAAGAACCAAGTTCTTTTTCCACGATTTCTCTCGCTTTTTCAAGTGCTTCCCGATCTAATACGTTTGCAGCAACACCAATCGCTGTTCCGCCTGCTTCATTTATTTCATTTGCAATTTTATCAGCTGGTTCTTGGTTTAGATCAAGAATTGCTACTTTCGCACCACATTCTGCTAAAGCTTTAGAAAAATAAGATCCTAAAACACCTCCGCCACCAGTTACAACTGCTACTTTACCTGATAAGTCTACTTTAAATGGTACTGTCATTTTTATAGTCCTCCCTATCTAGATCGTATATATTAGCGATTACGATTTTTATTTTCTGCTTCCCATAAGCCGTATAAATATGTTGCTCCTAAGGCACGATCATATAAACCGTAGCCCGGTTTGCCCGTTTCTCCCCAGATCATTCTTCCATGGTCAGGGCGAATTGGTCCTGTATAATCAAAATCTTTCATCGCGCGGATGACTTCATACATATCAACAGAACCGTATTCAGAAGGATGTGCTGATTCTTGGAATGACAATCCCCCTGTAAGCTTAACGTTACGTGCATGGACGAAGTTTACGCGTCCTTTTTGGCCGAAATAGCGCAGCATCTCTGGGAAATCATTGTCTGGATGTGATCCTAAAGAACCACTACACATCGTTAAGCCGTTATTTGGGCTGTCATATAGGTTAATAAATCTTTCAAGATTATCTTTATTTGTGATGATACGTGGTAATCCAAAGATATCAATTGGTGGATCATCTGGATGGATGGCCATTTTTACGCCAGCCTCTTCTGCTACAGGAATAATTTCTTTAATGAAATATTCTAGGTTTTCCCATAATTTTTCATGGTCTACATTTTTGTAGTGATTAAATAATGCTTGTAAATCTTCTTTTTTATAGCTGGTATCCCATCCTGGAAGAGAAAGTTCACCTGTTAACGGGTCCATCTTCTTAGCAACCTCTTCTTCAAAAATAAGAGCAGTAGAGCCATCTGGGAGGCGGTATTCTAAATCTGTACGTGTCCAATCAAAGATTGGCATAAAGTTGTAGCAGATAACCGGAATGCCAACTTTCCCAAGATTACGGATTGTTTCTTTGTAATTCTCAATATACTTGTCACGAGTCGGTAAACCGATTTTGATATCTTCATGTACAGGAACACTTTCAATGACTGAAATATGTAACCCCGCCTCTTCCACTGTTCGGTTTAACTCTTCAATTTTCTCAAGCGGCCATGCTTCTCCAACCGGGATATCATAAATAGCTGTAACAATCCCCTTCATTCCCGGAATTTGACGAATATATTCTAACGGGATAGAATCTGTTTTTCCGTACCAACGAAAACTCATTTCCATAATAAACGCTCCTCCTTAAACCTCTATACTAAAGTATTTTTTTGCATTGTTATAACAAATATTCTTTATTAGCCTCTGTAGCAGTGCTTCGTCATTTGGCAGTTCGCCGTCTTCAACCCATGTCCCCACCAAGTTACATAGAATTCTTCGGAAGTACTCATGTCGGCTATATGAGATGAAACTGCGAGAATCAGTCAGCATCCCGACAAAATGCATTAACAACCCTTGGTCTGCCAGAGCATTTAACTGGCGGATCATGCCTTGCTTGGTATCATTAAACCACCAGCCTGACCCAAACTGAATTTTCCCTTGAATACCCGGTTCAGTTTGAAAGTTTGCCAGTGTACTTCCAACTAGTTCGTTATCAATAGGATTCAGATTGTAAAGAATCGTTTTTGGTAGTCCATCTGTTTCATCAAAGGCTGCAAGTAATGCATTTAAGGGAACTGCTACTTCACCTTGGTCGCTGATTGAATCAAATCCTGCGTCCGGGCCAAGCTTCTTAAACATTTTTGTATTATTATTACGAATGGCTCCGAAATGAATTTGCATCGCCCAATCCCGCTTTTTATAGCATTTCGCAAGATGGATTAGGACCGCAGTCTTGAACTTTTTCTCATCTTCTATGCTGACAACTTGTCCTTTCCGTCCTGCTTGGAAAATCGGTTCTAATTCACCTTTTTCAAATGAAGCAAATGGAATTTCAGATAAGCCATGGTCTGAGATCCGCGCGCCTTTTTCATGAAAGTATTGAACTCTTTCTTCGAGTGCAGACAAATATTCTTCGAAGGAGGAAATATCCTTACCGATTACCTCTTCAAGTTTTTTGACAAACCCAGTGAAGGTATCCTTATTTATTTCCACCCCTTTATCCGGACGGAAGGTAGGAAGAACCTTTACGGCAAAATCCTTAATTTCTTTAATTTGATCATGGTAATATAAATCATCTGTCGGATCATCCGTTGTACAGATTACTTTCACATTGGAACGTTTGATTATACCTTGAACGGAATAATCATCCTGCTGCAATAGAGCATTACACTGATCCCAGATCTCTTCCCAAGTATCTTCGTTTAGCAATTCTTCAATTCCAAAGTATTTTTTTAATTCTAAATGTGTCCAATGATACAATGGGTTGCCCACGGTATTTGGTACTGTTTTGGCCCATGCTTCAAACTTTTCTTTATCGGATGCCTCGCCAGTAATAAAGCGTTCATCAATACCATTTGTCCGCATGCCTCGCCATTTATAGTGGTCACCTTCAAGCCATAGTTCAGTGATCGTGTTAAACTTGCGGTTTTCCGCAATATCCTTAGGGGATAAATGGCAGTGATAGTCATAAATAGGCATATCTTTGGCATAATTGTGATACAATTCGATGGCAGTTTTATTTTTCAGCATAAAGTTTTCATGAATAAAAGCTCCCAACGCTCTCACTCCTTCCTCTTTAACGATTGATTGAAAATGATCGGCTCATATATTTTTCAACATCAGAGATTGGGATTAAATTAGCATCCCCCTCAATCGTATGTTTTAAGGCAAAACAGCCAGTGGCAAATTCTATTGCATTCTCGGGCTTATAATCACTGATTAATGAATATATAATTCCGGCAGAAAATGCATCTCCTGTGCCAACTCGATCAATAATATCTACTACGATCTCAGAAGATTGATAAAGTTCTCTTCCGTCATATAGGTAGGCCTGCAACCGATTGCAATTAACAGACACATGGTCTCTTTTGGTCATCGCTACATAGCGGATTCCATACCGCTCGTGCAGCTGCTCCATAATAGATAAATAATCTTCCACCCTCGGTTCTTCGGGTAATTGATCTTTTATATCCTTCCCGTCTTCTCCTAGCAAAGTTAACGGTTCAATTCCAATGCAGACATCCACATATTTGATTAATTCTGTCATTTTTTCACGGGCTTTTTCGAATGACCATAAAGCACTTCTATAGTTAAGATCACAGCTAGTTGTTAATCCTTTTTCTTTTGCCGTCTCCAGCGCTTTTTTTGTAAGTTGAAATAATTCTTCATTTAGGGCGGGGGTAATCCCGCTGATATGAAACCAATCCGCATCAGCAAAAATTGCATCGAAATCATATTCCTCAACCTTTGACATCGCAAAAGCTGAATTTTTTCGATCGTAATATACCTTGGAAGGCCTAATCGAAAAGCCTTTTTCAAAAAAGTAAATCCCCAGCCGTTCGCCGCCATAAAGAACATGTTCTGTGCTGACACCAAATCGGTTTAATTGTTGTTCTGCGCTGGTGCCGAGCGCGTTTTGCGGCAGCTTTGTAACAAAAGAGCTTTTTAACCCAAATTTCGCCAAGGAAACAGCTACATTCGCTTCTCCGCCTCCATAAACAGCATCAAAAGATTGGGCCTGGACAATCTTTTGATAGTTGGGAGCCGATAGGCGAAGCATAATTTCACCAAGTGTTACAACTTTTTTCATCATTATTACGCTTGCAGTGAAGCCAGCTTGTCCATAAACTCACGAGCAACCTTTTGGACAGAGCTATAATCACCATCTGAAACACCTTTTGTTAGTGCGCTGCCAATTCCAACCGCGAAGGCTCCATTTTTCATCCATTTATCAATATTATCAAGG
>JAENZK010000287.1 GCA_016841285.1 Guptibacillus hwajinpoensis
AAAGTTTTTTGAAAAAAAAGAGGCCTCCTCCTACCGTATTTCCTACGAAGAGCAAAACGCGCCTTCTTATATTGGTGAAAAATTAGTTGAGCTTTTGCCGCATCATATGCTTCAGCCTGTTGTTGTTGCTTGTATTGGAACAGACCGCTCAACTGGGGATGCGCTTGGACCATTAATAGGAACAATCCTTCACGAAAAAAAACCCACTTACTTCCATGTATACGGTACACTTGAGAATCCTATTCATGCTGTTAATCTAGAAGAGCAATTAGAACTTATAAATAAAACGCATTTGAATCCATTTATTATTGGAATTGATGCATGTTTGGGAAGATTAAAAAGTGTTGGGGATGTTACTTTAAATGTTGGTGCATTAAAGCCTGGAGCAGGCGTTAACAAACAGCTTCCACCTGTTGGAGAAATTCATGTAACAGGGATCGTTAATGTCAGTGGCTTTATGGAGTTTTTTGTTTTACAAAATACGAGGTTAAGCCTTGTTATGAAAATGGCACAAACCATGGCAAGTGGTATTTTGGAAGCAGATCAATTATTAAAGGTAAAAAAAGCGGAGGCACCCGTTCAGCGACGTATAAACTGGAGCCCATCGACTGAGATAAAGGAAACACGATAAACACAGTGAATCGATGTTGACTTATCGTAGGGAGATGGGCGAAGTTTACGAGTCGCTGGGTGCTGTAGCTGGACAAAAAAATCCCCTACTTCGCAGGTAGGGGATTGATTCATAGTAAAGCTATTACATTGCAAATTGCTGATAAAAATATTGTCCAGCAACTAAAAGAGCAACTACAAGGATTGCAGGCAACATATTAGCAACGCGTATTTTCGTGATTTCTAACATATTTAACCCAATGGCTAAAATCATAATTCCCCCGGCAGACGTCATCTCAATAATAAAAGCATCCATAATTTGATCTGGAATCCAACGTTCAATTTGCGTTGCAAATAAAGCAATCATTCCTTGATAGATCATAACCGGAAAGGCCGAAAATAGTACCCCTACTCCCAGTGTTGTTGCAAGAACGATACTCGTAAAACCGTCCAAAAGTGATTTTGTATATAAAACTTGATGGTCTCCTCTAAGACCACTATCAAGGGCACCAATAATGGCCATAGCTCCAATCGCAAAAATCAATGTTGCCGTTACAAATCCTTTTGCAATTCCACCCTCTTCAGTAGCGCCCATTCTTCGTTCGATCCAAAGGCCAAGCCTATTTAATTTCCCATCAAGATCGATAACTTCACCTATAATACTTCCAAAAAGAAGGCTTAGGATAACAATGAGAAATTGTTCACTTTTAATTCCCATTTGTACTCCTAAAATAACTACAGCCAGTCCAATGGATTGTAAAACTAATGTTTTTATCTTTTCGGGAATGCGATGCATTACTTTCCCTAAAAATGTACCTGCAATGATCGCTATCCCATTCACAATTGTACCTAACAAAACCATGTCCTTATTCTCTCCCTAGGCTAAATATCCCGCTCTAATCTCATCTATAGCTTGTACAAATCTCTCTACTTCATCTACTGTATTAAAGATGCCAAAACTTGCTCTTAATGTCCCGCCCTGTCCAATTGTTCCAATGGATTGATGGGCTAATGGGGAACAATGAAGGCCTGCTCTAACTGCAATTTTATAATGTTGGTCTAAAATCATGGCTACTTCTTGACTATCAACTCCATCAATATTAAAGGAAACGACAGCAAGCTGTTTTGTATCATCCTCAGGTCCATATACCGTCACACCTTCTAATTTTTTGAGTCCATTTTTGCAAGTGTCTGTTAAAAGCTGTTCATGTTTAAAAATTTCATCAAGCCCTTTTTCCTTTATAAACAGAACGCCCGCAAGGAGACCTGCAATTCCCGGAGTATTCAAGGTTCCGCTCTCTAATCTTTCAGGAAGTTCATCAGGCTGTTCAATTCTTTCTGAAAAATGGCCTGTCCCTCCAGTTACAAGAGGCTTCAATTCAATATTTTTATTGATTAATAAAGCACCTGTTCCTTGTGGCCCCATTAACCCTTTGTGGCCTGCAAAAGCTAAAAGATCGATATTCGTTTCTTCCATATTTAATGGTAATATTCCCGCTGTTTGTGAGGCGTCCACCATAAATAGGAGATTATGTTTTTTGCTTATATCTCCTAATGCTTCAATCGGAATAATAGCCCCGGTTAGATTGGAACCATGGGTAGCAACAAGTAATTTTGTTTCAGCCGTTATCGCCTTCTCTAACTCTTCGATATTGATTTCACCGTTATAATTAGGATCAATATATGTAAGTTCTATACCTATTTCACTTTTCAATCGTTCTAACGGTCGACGAACTGAATTATGCTCATAAGAAGTTGTAATCACATGATCTCCACGCTTTAATGGAAGTCCTTGAATTCCCAAATTAAGAGCCCCGGTAGCATTTGGGGTAAAAACAACACGCCTTGGATCTGCTAAACCAAAAAACTTTGCCAACTGGACCCGAGCTTCATAGATTTTATTTCCCGCTTCATTTGCTAAGGCATGGCTTCCTCTACCAGGATTAGCGCCATATTTTGTCAATGCCTCAACTACCGCATCTGTCACTTCTTTTGGTTTTGGAAAAGATGAAGCGGCTTGATCAAAATAAATCATAATATGCCCCCCTATTTAACAACTGTGGATTCTTATCAAGAATATTTCATAGGTCAATTATTGTGAAAGGGTTTGAGCGGGCACCAAACTAAAATAGTGGATTTATGCAACATAAGTCTCTAAGCGTTAAGACCCGAATGTAGTCTCACTTCTTCGAAATGCCCAGATGTTCATTCGGGTTAGCTTAGAGGCTTGAATACTTGTTAACAATGAAGTGTCCGATCACTTAGAGAGAAATAATTGGCCTATGAAATACGTAGGATTTCAATAAATTAATAAAAAATAAAACCACCTTTAAGATGGCTTTTTTACATTATATTGCTATTTTCTTCAATAAGCTACAATGACTCCTTATCAAGCATTTCCAAAATTCGATTCAAATCGTCTGGAGAATAAAATTCAATTTCAATTTTACCTTTATTTTTGTTTTGCTTGATAGCAACAGCTGTTCCAAACCGATCACGAAGACGGGATTCCTGCTGTTTAATAAAAATATCCTTTGGTTTTTCTTTCTTCTTTGTTTCACGTGAAACATTTTCGTTTAGCCTTTGAACAATTTGTTCTAATTGACGTACATTTAAGTTCTCTTTTTTTATTTTTTCTACAAGCGGAAGCATAAGATCTTTGTTTTTAAGACCTAATAGTGTTCGTCCATGTCCCATTGTTAAGGCACCATTTGAGATCAATGTCTTTACTGGCTCGGGCAATGCTAATAGGCGGATGTGATTCGCAATGTGGGGACGACTCTTTCCTAAACGACTGGCAAGCTCCTCTTGTGTTAACTTCAATTGTTCAATTAAAGTTTGGTAGGCTAACCCTTCTTCGATTGGATTTAAATCTTCCCGCTGTAAGTTCTCAATTAATGCTAGTTCCATCATTTGTTGTTCAGTATAATCCTTTACTATCACAGGGATTGTTTCTAAGCCAGCTTCCTTCGCTGCTCGAAACCGTCTTTCACCAACAACAATATCATAGCCTTTGATGCTTTTTCTTACTACAATCGGCTGCAGGATTCCGTGAGTTTCGATCGACTCTTTTAATTCATTAATAGATTCCGGATCAAATGTCTTTCTAGGCTGATAAGGATTCGGACGGCATTCCTTTAACTTTACATTCTGGATTTTGTCAGACGGCTCCAAAACATCATCTACAGAAAAATAGGCCCCCAAGCCTAATCCTTTCCCCAAACCTTTAGCCATTTGCGATCACTTCCTTTGCAAAATCTAGATATACCTCTGCCCCTCTTGACTTAGGGTCATAAATAATGATCGGTTTACCGTGACTAGGTGCTTCGCTTAATCTAATATTGCGTGGAATGATAGAATGGTAAACTCTGTCCTGGAAATACTTTTTAACTTCATCTATTACTTGAAGTCCAAGATTTGTTCTTGCATCAAGCATCGTTAATAAAACTCCATCAATTTTTAATGATTGATTTAAATGCTTTTGGACTAATCTCACTGTATTTAGTAATTGACTAAGACCTTCAAGTGCGTAGTACTCACATTGTACTGGAATAATGACTGAATCCGCAGCCGTTAGAGCGTTCAAGGTTAATAATCCTAATGAAGGAGGACAATCAATAATGATATAATCATACTCTTCTACAAGTGGCTCAAGTGCTCTCTTTAAACGGACTTCCCTCGAAATTGTTGGTACTAATTCTATTTCCGCACCAGCTAACTGGATCGTTGAAGGCAATACATAAAGATTCTCTACATTTGTCGGCAGGACCACTGATCTTGCTTCTTCATCGTCAACTAAAACATTATAAATGCATTGCTCTACATCTGCTTTTTCAACGCCCACCCCGCTTGATGCATTCCCTTGAGGATCTATATCTACAAGTAACACTTTTTTTCCTAAATATGCTAGACATGCACTCAAATTTACTGAAGTTGTTGTCTTTCCAACTCCGCCTTTTTGGTTTGCAATTGCAATAGTTTTACCCATGTTGTCACCTACCTTCCTTAAAAAGAAGCTTGTCCTATAACAGTTTTCTGTAAGGTCAATGGATTAAATCGTTTATTTTTTTCATACTTTACTATTTTATCATGAATTCTTATGAATTTCGTTTTAAAAATAAAAAACCCATCTACTTTTTTAGTGATGGATGTGTAATCAAATGCGCCTTGGCGTATTTGTGCCCAGATTTTTTCGAGCTTGCTCGAAAAACTACCTTTGAAAATCTGAGGCATCCGCCGGAGGCTTTAACTTTATTCAGTAGGGTTTGAACTTCTACTGAATAAAGTTATACTATTTTTTCGGGATTTTTATCGTAAATTGAATATAATCTTCATGTTCCTCTTCCTGGCTATCTATTTTCATTCCGGTGCTAGCTACCATATTAAGTGACTGACGAATTGTATTCATCGCAATTCTGGTATCCTTGCTGAATGCTTTTCTTTTCGGCTTGGGCTTTTTCACTTTACTTTCGAGCATTTTAACAACACGGTCTTCTGTCTGCTTTACATTTAAGTGTTTTTCAATGATCTCTTCTAAAAGTTTTTCTTGTAATTCCTGCTCCTTGAGTGGAATTAATGCCCTGGCATGTCTCTCTGTAATTTTCTTTTGCAACAGTGCCTCTTGAATAGATTCCGATAATTTTAATAGACGCAGTTTATTGGCAACAGTTGATTGCCCCTTCCCCAATCTCTGTGCTAATGCTTCTTGAGTTAAATTATGTAACTCTAATAATCTGGCATAGGCTATGGCTTCTTCAAGCGGGGATAACTCCTCACGCTGCAGGTTTTCAATTAAGGCGACTGAAGCTGTTTCCGTATCATTAAAGTCTTTAATAATGGCCGGAATTGTATCCCAACCAAGCTTTGTAACAGCCCGCCATCTTCTTTCCCCAGCGATCATTTCATATTTACCTTTTTCATATTCTCTTAAAACGATAGGTTGAATGATTCCATGGGTATGAATTGTTTGCATTAATTCGTTAATTTTCTCATCAACGAATACAGTACGTGGCTGAAAACGATTAGGGACGATATCCCCAATAGGAATCCGCTTCACCTCTTCATTTTCCGTTATTAATTCTTCCTTTTGTTCTACATCATTAATCTCTACAGTCTTTTCCCCTATACCAAAAAAGCGCGAAAAAGGGTGTTTCATTTTTCATACACCGCCTTTTGAATACTACAAAAAAAACAATTCAATTCGACATATACTTCTATTCTCTATGTAAATAGAAAATCCTGCAATATCAAAATTGAAATTGTCATAAATAAATTTACTCCTATGTTTCACGTGAAACACTAAGAAAAGCGTAAGCGCCTTGCTCATCGCCGTACAAACTGGAGGGTCTTCGACTGAGATAAAGGAA
>JAENZK010000288.1 GCA_016841285.1 Guptibacillus hwajinpoensis
ATAATTTAATGCCGGACGGATTGATAAAAGAAATTAGAAACGAAGTTCCACCACCTAACAAATAGTTTCGCCAAAAATTATGTGGAAGTTTCTCTTCCATTGAAATTTTATTAAACAAAGTATCCCATAAGATTCCCAAGCCGAAAAGCAGCCAGGTAGCAAAACCAGCGATAAATGCGCCATGTAAATTTGCCCAAATTAGCATTATAGGCGGTAACATCCACCAGCTTTCGGGTTTTCCTTCTTTCATCCGATCCAGAACCATTAACCACAAGGCTAGCATCATGAAGGTGAAAATGTGCGGCCTAGTCACCCAATGGATTCTTGATGTTACAGCTGCAATCATGATGACCAGCACCGTTGTCAAAAGAGTTTGTGTTTTAGATCGGGTAAATTTGAAAATTAATAAAAATGTAAATGCAATCACTAATGCACATAAAATAACAACCCCCTCGAAACCAAACAAAGCTTCTGCTGTTGCAAATACTACCTGGGAAAGCCACTCGTGTGGAGTCAACAGTTGTCCTGTCATTGTGTGTGAAAAAATATCTTGTATTGGAATTTTTCCTGAACTTAAAATATATTTTCCCAAGGTCAGGTGGCGTCCTAAGTCGCCATCAGTATTCATCATATCATTCCCTATGATTAATACAAGAAAGAATATTGACATCCAAAGTATATTTCCTAAGGTCGGCAATAAAAATAAAGGTTTCGAAAGATGTTTTCTCATATTTTTATCCTCAAATGATATGGTTCTTCTTGTTATAACTGTGATAATTATTCATTATTAAAAAGTTACTATTGCGGCAATGGTTATTAATTGTTTTAAGTAAATGAAGATAAACTATTCTCTCAGGTAACTGCAAAACAAATTTTCTCAACAAATAATTGGCGTTTCATGTAAATTTCCTAAAATTATAATCTAATAGTATTAATGACGAACAAGACCATTGTACTTTCATTTGTATTTCTCTCCTAAGAATTTAGAATTGTTACAAATAAACATTGACTTGAATGTTTGTGAGTTGTATTTATGAATAGCAAATACTTTTCAATTATGATGAGTGGTGTTATGAATATGTATTCGAACAAAATTATGATGTTCATGTGTTTTCAGGCCTCCTTAAGAATATGCAATTATATTCAATTGCAAGACCCTATCTTTATATGTAAAGCACAATTTGGTCTTGAAACTTTTTCAATTGATTTTTAAAACTTTATTGCTAGAAAATTAACCGATTTTTAGAATCAGCAATCATTAGCAACCTTCAAATTAGGATAATTATTTTTCCAGTTGATAGATTCTTTTATTGACCATCCCAATAAAAGCAAATTTAAACTAAATCCAGGCAGTCCCCTGGCAAGCAATAACAGTTGAAAACTCAATCGAAATACATCTCCTGATTGAAGGAATTAAGCAATGATGATCCCAATCATCTCGACAAATACAGGAATAAATACCCACGCCGTGACAAGGTTTATATTGAACCTGTATTTCATCATTAGGTAGGCTATTGGGGGAATTAATATTATGGACATGTGCAAGTGTGCATGCCAGGAAACAACACATGTTGCTGCAAATATTCCCAGTAATATGATGGTGGTTTTAATCGGATCTTCTTCTTCCCAATTTCTAAAGAAAAAAAATGTTAAACCCGCTGTGATTAGGGTGCCAATGATGGTAATCCCCCATCCCAGCGTTGATGAAGATATCGTTGTGATATGCCAGCCAACCATACGCCAATTTATCATAACCGAAACATTATTGAATGGAGATCCGCTTACATAACCCAAGAATAAATTCTTCAAAGCAAGCATTCCTTCTATGCCCACAAGGCAAATTGAAGCTAAGAAAATTATGAAAGAAGAAGTAAAAAATCCCAGTAAAGCTTTTTTCTCTTTTTGAATTAGTAAAAATGGAATAATCAGGATAAGCAATACAAATTTAAGCAACAAGCCCCCCAGCCACAGACCAGCAATAAAAGGCTTTTTCGATAGTAACATCCTGAGAAATTCGCCGACACATATAAGAAGAAGAATATTCACCTGGCCTTCCCGAAAATTTAGGAAAACGGGCAAGGAGAGCATGAAGATTAGCAGTAATCTGTTTGGAAGTGGATCGCCGAATAATTTCTTGGTAAAAAACCTCAGATACAGGATGAGCCCAATGAGATTAAGTATTGACCACAGCAAATAACTAAATGGGAGGTCGAATATTGATAAGGCAGTAAATGGCAGCAAAAATATCGGGAAGTAACCAACAGGAGAACCCGCGAAATTATCTGATTGTCCAGGATCAAACGGGATAATTTCTAATTGAATTTTTCGCACCAGTTCGATGTCATATACTTCCTTAAAACTATATTTGTTTGATACATTTCCCCCACTCCAGTATAAACAGTAATCAAAGGCATAATCTTTGCAAATGGTTCCTTCGAAAATAAAAATGCCTATTTGAATAGCGTAAAATGTTATAGTTGCTGCAATGGCAAGATTTATCCAGTTTTCTCGTGTCATGTTCTGAAATGGTAAGTGGAAATTTTTAGTCAAAACTTTCTCCTGTTGTGGAATGATCAGATAAAATGCACATTTTTTAGTAAAAGATTTCAAATGCTAGTGTTTTTGAAGAATTATTGCAGTATTGTCTTCATAAACTGCTTTCCAACCCAAATCCCTCTGAATTGCTTTTGCAGCTGGTGCTTCTGGATCGTGGTGTCATGGTACTGACATTGTTCTTCTGGTTCCTGGTACTGTCGGGGTTGAAGTGGATTTTGGTTCTAAGTTATAAGTATAGTCATAGTTTCAATTTTTCGCGAATCGATAATTTGGACAAAGATTGTCCAGTCGTTTTTTCAGTGAGGTCATTAATGAGTCTTTTTCTCATTCTCATTACTAAATTTTTCCATTCTACAAAATAATTTACAAAACCCACTAAGATGTAGCTGTGTTTTCATTAAGATTCAATTGAGAACCTGGAGCTTCGTTCACCTTAGATTTAATATTTTTAATTGCCCAGCCGAATAATAATAAATTTAGTATAAATCCAGGTAATCCTCTCGAAAGTGCGAATACTTGGAAGCTTTTTTCAAATAAATTGCTTAGTTCTAGGAAATAGGCAATGATTATGACAATCAGCTGAAATAAAATAGGTACAAAAACCCATGCCGTAAAAAGGTTTTTGCTGAACTTGTTTTTGATCATCAAGTAAACTAACGGGGGGATTAATATCATTGACATATGCAGATGGGCATGCCATGTAACAGCACATGTGGATGCAAATATTCCCAACATTTCAATCACGGTTTTTGTTGGATCTGTACTATCCCATTTCCTAAAGAAAAACAATGTACAGCCAGTTGTTATTACGGTGCCAATGATGGTGATTCCCCATCCTAGGGTTGATGAAGATATCGAAGAGATGTGAAAGCCAAGCATTCGCCAATTCATCATTACGGCAATATTGTTAGATGGTATACCTTGAGAATATTCAAATAACAAATTTTTTAATGAAAAAAAACCATTTATGTTAATCAAACTGAAAGATGTTAATAAGACTATTACTGATGAAACAAAAAAACCTAATAATACTTTTATTGACTTTCTAAATAATAAAATCGGGATAATTAAGATTAATAATTGAGGTTTCAATAACCAGCCGCCAAGCCATAATCCTGCTTTTATTGTTTTACCTTCAAAAAGAGCGCGTAGGAATTCTCCTGCAAAAACTACTAAGAAGACATTTACCTGGCCTTCAAGGAAATTTACAAAAACCGGCAAAGACAACAATAATAATAAAATAAATCTCCAAGATAATGGGGATCGAAATGTTTGTTTTGTAAAAAACCATAAATAAATGATGAGTACCAACAAATTAAACAAAGTCCAAAAAATAAAGCTGGAAGGAAGATTTAATATTGACAAGAACTTAAAAGGTATCAAGAATGTTGGCAAATAAGGAACCGGGCAACCATAAAAAATCGTGTATTCATTGTGTTCGTATAAATAGATTTCTTTTTGGTACTCTTTCAATAAACTTATATCGTATACTTCAACAAGACTAAGTTCATTACTAACCCTGCCAGCACTCCAAAACGCGCAAAAATCAAAGGCATAATTTCTACAGATAGTCCCATCAAAAATAAAAAATCCAATTTGAATAATATATAATATTATTGTTGCTGCAATGGCAAGATTTATCCAGCTTTCTCGGGACATATTTTGAAAGGGTAACTGATTTTTTTTCATAGAGCCAGTCTCCCAATTTGGTTTCATCGGATTTACTTTCTGAAATGAAAATAGTATTGTGTAAAGAACAGTTTCAGATTTAACTACTTTTTTAGGATTGTAGTCGTTTTATCCTCATAAATTACTTTCCAACCTATTTCTGTTTGTATTGCATTTACAGCAGGCTCATCGGCTGGCAGGATTGCCCACTCTACATCATACTTTTCAAGAACATCCTCCCACCCATTCTGTTGGGCAATCACCTGCCCATATTGGCGCACAAAATCTTCGCCATAAAAATCACTTTTACTATCAATAAAAACCTGCTTTTCAGGCCACAAGCGGTATTCCAGGTAGCCGCCCCAGGTGAAATAGTTAAACATCTCGCCTTCCTGGGGGTTGTCTTCCAGCCAATCCACAGCATGAATAGGAAAAACTTTGGGGTCAAGTGCATATCCTTGCCCTTCAATATCGAACTTGATGCCAACTGCCAGGCTGATGATAACGATAATGGTGCTAAACAGGGGCCAAAAGGTGCCTTTGAGCTGTCTATCCAGTACTTGCAGTCGATTGTCTAATCCTTTAATCCAGGCTGAAAATTTAATATCTGGGCTGGTGTTTAATAAAAGCTCTTCTAGAGCACTTGCCAGGAGCGGGGCAGAAACGATGGCAAACAGTGGAATGTTGCGCATGCTGTACAAACCCAGCATCAGCCAGGCAGCGGCATTAAAAAGGAATTCTGGTTTAGCTCTCTTTTTACCCAATCCCAGGGCAATCACCAGCAAAGCTATTGTGAATAAAAACGGCCAGAAAGTGACATCATGAAAATTGGGTGACTGAAACTCATGGGTGATATCCGCCAGGTACCTGCTTCCCACATGGCCAAGTACCTTTGCCCAGAGGGTGAATCCGGAAGGGTTGATAAGCGATACTATAAAAGATGAGCAACCTCCTAAAAGGTAGTAGCGCCAAAATTTGGGCATTAGTTTTTCTTCTAGCTCGATCCTATTAAAGAGGATATCCCACGCAAGACCGAAACCATAAATGAACCAGACGATAAACCCGATTATAAACCCGCCGTGTAAATTGACCCATAGCAGCATTAAAGCCGGGAAAACCCACCAGCGTTTAATTTTTCCTGCGCGGAATTGATCCAACATGATCAGCCACAAGGTCAGCAGCAAGAAGGTGAAAATATGGGGCCGTGCCAGCCAATGCCCCATAGAATTTATCAATGTCAAGATTCCAACCAGCAGCACCGGCAGCAGAGTCTGGCTTTTTCTTTGCAAATGCTTGAAGACCAGATAGATGGTTGTGCTGATCAGCAATGCAAACAGGAAAATGACTCCTTCCAATCCTAATACCCTTCTAATTCCCTCAAATATGACAGCAGAGAGCCACTCATGCTGGATTACAGGCTTCCCTGGCAAGGTGTGGGAGAAAACGTCCTGTAATGGAATTTTTCCTGTGGTCAGAATATATTTTCCCAGGTTCAGGTGAAGGATGAAATCGCCATCGGCGTTGATCATCTGCCGGCCCCGAATTAATACTCCAAAGAAAGCGGCTATCCAGAGGATATTCTCAAAGGAGGGGAGCAAATAAGCAAGGATTTTCGGTTGTTGTTTATTCAATATTTAATCTCCAAAATAATTTACAAATTTTTCAAAATTGAAGCTAAATTGGATTTGAAATAAATTGCCTGAATTATTCCAGGCAACCACTTCAAGTATAATGGATT
>JAENZK010000289.1 GCA_016841285.1 Guptibacillus hwajinpoensis
TGCGTAAATATTGTTTACAGATGTCCGGCATTGCTTATCGATTTTGATCAGACCACGATCTGTCATCTCAATTCCTATGTCTTCTAAACCAATTTCCACTGTATTTGGTTTTCGTCCGACAGTTACAAGAAGGTAATCCCCTTCGACTGTTTTGGCTTCACCATTCACTTCAAAGGTAACCTTTACACCAGAATCGGTTTCTTCAACACCTTTGGCTAATGCCTTCGTATAGATTTCAACGGCGCCCTTCTTCTTAAGTCGTTTTTTCACAACCGAGATCATTTGTTTTTCGAATCCGTTTAGGATATCTTCCATTCCCTCGATAATGGTAATTTCACTTCCAAAATTCGCATAGGCTGTGCCAAGCTCAACCCCAATTACACCGCCACCAATAATTATCATTTTCTTTGGTATTTCCGGTAATGATAAAGCTCCAGTAGAATCAAGCACACGGTTTGAGAATTTAAAGGTAGGTAGCTCGATCGGTCTTGAGCCCGTTGCTATGATTGCATTTTTAAATTTATAAGTTTGTGCTGATTTCTCACCCATGACACGTAAAGTATTGCTATCTACAAAATAAGCTTCACCTTTGGCAATTTCAACTTTGTTACCTTTAAGTAATGCTCCAACTCCACCAGTAAGCTTATTAACGACACTGGCTTTCCACTCTTGCACCTTTGAAAAATCTACTGTTACATTTTCTGCACGTATACCCATGTCTTCAGAATGTTTAGCAGTTTCATAACGATGTCCTGCTGAAATAAGTGCCTTAGAGGGAATACATCCTACATTTAAACAAACTCCGCCTAAATTTCCTTTTTCAACAATTGTTACCTTTTGTCCGAGTTGCGCTGCTCTAATGGCAGCCACATATCCACCAGGACCTGCTCCAACGACAATTGTATCCGTTTCAATGGGAAAATCTCCTACAACCATTTTTATGCCTCCATTATTAATAATTGTGGATCATGTAATAAACGTTTAATATGATTTAACGCGTTTTGTGCCGTTGCTCCATCGATCATTCGATGGTCAAAACTTAATGAAAGTGCAAGTACTGGTGCGACAACAATTTCTCCATTACGTACAACTGGTTTTTCAGCAATACGGCCTATCCCTAAAATCGCAACTTCCGGATAATTAATAACTGGTGTAAACCACTGACCGCCTGCAGATCCAATATTTGAAATCGTACATGATCCGCCCTTCATTTCATCCGGTGCCAATTTCCCATCACGTGCTTTAGTTGCAAGTTCGTTTATCTCGTTTGAGATTGTAAATATCGATTTTCTATCTGCATCCTTTACAACAGGAACTAATAATCCTTTTTCTGTATCGGCCGCAATGCCGACATTGTAGTAATGTTTACGGACAATTTCCTGTGCTTCGTCATCGATC
The DNA here is from genome assembly GCA_016841285.1 of Guptibacillus hwajinpoensis. Classification (GTDB taxonomy): domain Bacteria; phylum Bacillota; class Bacilli; order Bacillales; family Bacillaceae_J; genus Schinkia. Next base: position 1,399 of record JAENZK010000289.1, read on the forward strand.
GATGAGTTTAAGTCCGGATACTCTCTTAATGCTGACACAAGAGCTTTTACAACATAAGGTAAGTATGTTAGTTTAATACCTTTTTCTTGGGCTGCTGTTTTAAATTTCTTTCTATGTGCAACTAGATCTGTAACATCGACTTCGTCCATCAATGTAACATGTGGTGCTGTATGTTTGGAATTAACCATTGCCTTTGCAATAGCTTTCCTGATTCCACTCATTTTTTCACGGGTTTCAGGATATTGTCCAGCTGGTACAGTCTTATTAGCGACGCTTTCTTGTACTTGTACTTGTACTTGTTCTTTTTCCTCACTCACATTCGTTTGGGCAGCACTAACCGGTGCACCACCAGAAACGAAACGTTCAATATCCTCTTTTAGCACTCGACCATTTTCACCAGAGCCCGTTACTTCTGCTATATTAACTCCTTTTTCACGGGCGAATTTTCTGACTGATGGCATCGCAATCACTATATTATTTGAAGCGGTCGCCTCAGCAGCAGCCGGTGCAGTTTGCGGGCTTACTTTATTTTCCTCGGCTGTTACCGTTTTTTCTTCCGGTGCAGCTGGAGCTTCTGCTTCCGCTTCACCACCGTCATACCCTTCGGCATCAATAGTTACAATCGTGTCTCCAACAACAGCAACCGTTCCTTCCGATACTTTAACTTCCAATACCGTTCCATCTACCGGTGACGGGATTTCAACTACTGCCTTATCATTTTGGACTTCACATAGAATATCATCTTCTTTTATCTTATCTCCAGGCTTTACAAACCATTTGACAATTTCTCCTTCATGGATTCCTTCACCAATATCAGGTAATTTAAATGAAAACGCCACAAATTTCCCTCCTATTTTTACATATTAAGTTAATTGCTAGAAATCAAGGACAATTTTTGCTTTTTCAACGATATCTGAATAATTGGGCAACCAAACATCTTCTGCCAAGGAAAATGGAAAAACAGTATCAGGAGCTGTAACCCGTAATACCGGCGCTTCTAAATGTAATATTGCCCGTTCTGTTATTTCTGCGACTACATTTGCAGCCACACCTGCTTGTTTTTGTGCTTCTTGAACTACAATGGCCCGATTCGTTTTCTTAACAGATTCGATGATTGTATCGATATCAATCGGACTAATCGTTCTTAAATCTATCACTTCAACACTGATTCCCTCTTTCGCTAACTCTTCAGCCGCTTTTAAGGACGAATGAACCATTGCTCCATACGTTACAATTGTGAGATCGTTTCCTTCTCTTTTTACATCTGCTTTTCCGAGTGGAATAGTGTATTCTTCTTCAGGTACCTCTTCACGGAAAGAGCGATAAAGCTTCATATGCTCCAAGAAAATAACAGGATCATTGTCCCGAATCGCCGAAATTAATAACCCCTTTGCATCATATGGTGTTGAAGGAATGACTACTTTTAAGCCTGGCTGTTGCGCTAATAAACCTTCAAGACTATCAGCATGGAGTTCTGGAGTTTTAACCCCTCCACCGAACGGGGAGCGAACTGTAATCGGTGCACTAAATGTTCCACCAGAACGATAACGCATCCTTGCCATTTGTCCACTTAAAGAATCCATGACCTCGAATACAAAGCCAAAAAATTGAATTTCCGGTATAGGTCGAAAGCCCTCTAGTGCTAAACCAATGGCTAGACCTCCTATCGCTGATTCAGCGAGCGGTGTATCAAAGACGCGGTCCTCGCCAAATTCCTGCTGTAAGCCTTCTGTCGCCCGAAAGACTCCACCATTTACTCCAACATCTTCACCAAAGATAAGAACGTTTGGATCGTTTTTTAATTCGGTCCTCATCGCATTAGTGATTGCTTGAATCATTGTCATTTGAGCCATTGATTATTTCGACTCCTTTCGTACATACTCTTCCCTTTGCTCTTTTAGATTGTAAGGAAGGTTTTCATACATAATATCAATCAAATCCGTAACCTTTTGCTTAGGTGTTCCATCTGTTTTCTTTATTGCTGCTTTAATATCCTCTTTGGCCTGTTCGATTACCTTTTCTTCCTCTTCTTTGGACCAAAGCCCTTTCGTTTCTAAAAACTTTCTAAATCTAACAATCGGGTCTTTTTTCTCCCACTCATTTGTCAATTCATCTGTCCGATAACGTGTTGGGTCATCTCCAGCCATCGTATGGGGGCCATAACGGTAGGTCATAGTTTCTATAAGTGTTGGCCCCTCTCCATTGATTGCACGCTCACGTGCCTCCTTTACAGCGGCATAAACAGCAAGTACATCCATACCATCAACCTGAATTCCCGGAATACCAACAGCGAGTGCCTTTTGTGCAATCGTCTTTGCAGCTGTTTGCTTTTCGACCGGTGTCGAGATCGCAAATTGGTTGTTTTGAACAACGAAAATGGCAGGCGCATTATAGGCACCAGCAAAATTTAATCCTTCATAAAAATCTCCCTGTGAGGAGCCGCCATCACCTGTATAAGTGATCGCTACTGCTTTTTTCCCACGTTTCTTTAAACCTAAAGCTACCCCAGTTGTTTGGATAATTTGCGCAGCGATGATAATTTGCGGTGGCAAAGCATTTACACCCTCTGGCATTTGGTTTCCAACAAAATGGCCCCTTGAAAATAAAAATGCTTTATCGAGCGGAAGCCCATGCCAAATGAGCTGTGGTACATCACGATACCCCGGTAAAATCCAATCTTCTTTTTCTAAAGCGAAATGGCTGCCTAATTGGGAGGCTTCTTGTCCTGCAGTCGGTGCATAAAACCCAAGTCTTCCTTGGCGGTTTAAAGAGATCGACCTTTGATCCAATACACGTGTGTAAACCATTCGTCTCATTAATTCCTTCAATTGGTCGTCAGATAAATCCGGCATAGCCTCTTGATTCACAATTTGTCCTTCTTCATTCATAATTTGAATGGTTTGAAACATTTCTTCAACTTTGTTTATTATCGTTTTATCTATCATGACTTTCACCTCTTCATATCAAAATCAACTTCACAAAAAACGGGATCTACTTCTATACATACAGAATTATATTACCCACAATCACTATTCAACTATTCTGTTTACACGCCGCAATAATCTCAGCAAACTCTATATCTTCCTCCTTTAAAATATGTACTATAAAATTATAATAGGAAAGTAGTACAGCTAATACCTTTATTCTCCATCCGAAATAATAGAGAACTTTTAATAAAACACCTTATGTTCCAACTTTACAACATAAGTATAGTGTTAATATGTGATATTCGTCAATAATTCTGTATCAACAATTTAATTATTCTGTTTTATTTCGGTTAAATAAAAAAGCCTACTCAAAAGTAGAAGATACTTTCTAAGTAGACTTTAACGATGAGTTATTTTGCTGTATCATCAAAGACAACGTTCAAATCAGCAGCAAGATAAAACTCCTTCTTCTTTTTATTATATGTATCTGTTAATTCATTAAACCTTTCATTTTCCTTAACAACGTTATCATACATTTCATTTATTTTTTTGACTTGCATTTCTAGCTGTTCCAAAGTCAGTTCTTCTTTTTGAAACATTTCATATAATTCACGATCTAACGCAATTGCTTTTTTATAATTTTGATAAAGCTTGTCATAGGATTCGTATCGCTGATTCATAACATTTAATAAATCTTCAGCATTGGACTTCACTTTTTCATCTTTAAGTTTGTCCACTTTTGATTCGGTTAATAGAAATTCTTTTTTTGAGGATTCAATGCTTTCTTTTTCTTTTTCTATCCTTGATTCACGTTCATTAACAACCTCTATTGCCTCTTGTGATAACCCTTTGATTTGTTCGAATTCAGACATCCCTAATTTAATAATTTTTTCATATATTGTCTGTTCTTTCTTTTCAAGTTCAACGAGTGGCTGTTGCTGCTGTTCAAAATTGGCTTCCAATCCGACCGCATTTTCTAAATGCGTAAAAATTTCTTCTTCAGCTGACATGCCACATCCCGACAATAACGCGACACATACGATTATAAATAAAAAATGTTTAAATAAGTACAATGGCTTGCTCCTCCTTGTCTCAAAATATTATTATAAATTCAATATTATCGAATGACAACTTGTATACGGTAAATATCATATAATTTAATACTATAGTATGCGCTTGTCCAATTAAATAGTCTTTTTTCTAAAAGGAAAAAATGTGCTAAACTAAACTTACTTACCAAAAGGGAACATAGGAGGAGACAATAATTGATTACAATGGATGATATTGTCCGCGAAGGACATCCGACATTAAGAGAAAAAGCAGCAGACGTTGTTTTGCCGGCATCAAATGAAGATAAAGAAACTTTAGGAAAAATGATTGAATTTGTTATTAATAGTCAAGATCCTGATATTTCTTCAAAATATGGTTTACGTCCAGGAATTGGACTTGCGGCTCCGCAAATCGGGATTTCTAAAAGAATGATTGCAGTTCACGTTGAAGATAATGATGAACTATACAGCTATGCACTATTCAATCCGAAAATTGTCAGTCATTCAACTCAAAAAAGTTATTTAGCCGGTGGCGAAGGTTGTTTATCTGTTGACCGTGA
>JAENZK010000290.1 GCA_016841285.1 Guptibacillus hwajinpoensis
ATTAAAATAAAACTTTTCGAATTAAACAATTTAAAAGAAATATACGAAGAACTTATCAGAAGAACAAATCGAAATAATACGATTAATAAAATTGTTGAATATAAATTAGAAATTACAGAGGCTTGTCATTACTTATTTAAAAATAATAATGAAATTAATTTTTGGCAGAATACAAGAGCTACAATAGTTGGTATTCGGAAAAACAATGAACTATTTCTTTCTCCGGGTCCGTATGCCACTCTTGAAGTGGGCGATATTTTATATTTTATAGGAGATGAATTGTGCCTAGCAACTGCTGAACATTTCCTACAAACGCATAAAAAGTCTAAACTACAGTGAATCTGTATGTTTAGACTTTTTTGTTTGGAAATATTTTGACTTTATTGACAATAGTAATCGTTTTAGTATAAATTAAAGTTGTTGTCTAAGTAACAACTTCTATTTATTTTTAAGTTGTTACTTAGAATAGAATCTATTTCCAAGGAGGCTAACCATTTGAAAATATCAATAGGGTTATTTGGTTTTGGTAGGACGGGGACTACTGTTGCCAATGAAATAATTAATGATACAAATTGTGAATTAAAATGGGTTATGAGGAAGTCTATTAATAATGCAGGTGAATTTGCCAGTCAACTATTAGGTTATGGGCATGAGGAAGGAAAAATATATTCATTTCATCAAGTAGATTTAAACCAATTTTATATAGATAATAAAGTAGATGTAATTATTGATTTTTCAAATTCTTGTGCAGTGAACGAATATAAGAATGCCGCTAAATCTGGTTGCCGAATTGTTTCAGCAATTTCAAATTACGATCCCAAAGAATTTGAATATTTGAATAAGCTAAGCACTCAGACAGCTATCCTCTACTCTCCTAATATTACCCTAGGTATTAATTTTTTATTAGAAGCTTCCAAGTTACTTCAAAAAGTTGTTCCACAGGCAGATATTGAAATTATTGAAGAACATTATAGGGATAAGAAAGATGTTTCTGGTACGGCTATAAGAATAGCAAAAGCATTAGAACTAGAGGAGGAGAAACATATAAACTCCATTCGTGTTGGAGGTATTGTGGGCAAGCATGAGGTTGTTTTTGGACTTCCAAATCAAACAATTAGAATTATTCATGAATCCCATAATAGAGCTGCTTTTGGACAAGGAGCAATCTATGCAGCTAAGTGGATTATGAATAAGGAAAATGGAATTTATACGATGGAGCAAGCGCTTGATATGACGAATAATTATGAAGAAGCTCACCCGAATACTAATCAGTTTGTTTTATCCTGATCTAAAAAAATCCAGAGATTTTTACTACAGATTGCCTTTTTCATTGTGATTGCTGATAAAAAATAGCCCAAATCATTATTATGATTTGGACTACCTGTTTCTTTTATATTTTTATTTTATGTTTTTATAAACCACATTTAAGCTGTGCATTACAGTTGGTACATGTGTTGCATCCGCCAATTTCTTTTACCTTACCTTTACGGCAAACCGGACAAGTATTTCCTACTTCATTTCCGATTGTAACGTCTGTAGAACGAAGGTCACTGATTGTATCAACTAACACAACACGTGGTTGTTCATGTGGTACTTTATCGAATTCAACATCATCCATACTGTTTTCTTCAGCTTTAAGGGTTAATACTTGAGCATCACGGCTGCCATCAACATAAACTGTTCCGCCTTTCGCTCCGCCTTTGTATAATCTTTCATAAACTTTTTGAACTTGCTCGACAGAGTAGCCTTTAGGGGCATTCACTGTTTTACTTATTGAGCTATCTACCCAACGCTGAATTACGCATTGTACATCAGCATGTGCTTCAGCTTTTAAATCCATCGCAGAGATAAACCATTTCGGAAGGTTTTCTGGATCTACATCTGGGTTATTATTTAAATATTCTTGAAGGATATCAGCTTTTACTTCGATAAACTTACCTAAGCGACCGCTTCGGTAATATGAGAATGAGAAGTAAGGTTCAAGTCCTGTTGAAACACCAACCATTGTTCCTGTACTGCCCGTAGGAGCAACAGTTAGTAAATGTGAATTTCTAATACCATGTTCTAAGATTTGTTGACGGATTTCTTCAGGCATTTTCTGCATATAGCCTGTTTCCGTAAATGCTTTTCTTAGACGATTTGTATCTGCTTCCGTTTCCCCAACTAGGAATGGGAAGCTTCCTTTTTCTTTAGCTAGTTCTACTGATGCTTGATAGGCTTCTGTTGCAATCGCCTCAAATATTTTATCTACTAGATCATTTCCTTCTGGTGAACCATATTCTGTTTCACAATAGATTAAGAGGTCATGTAAACCCATAACACCTAGACCAACACGGCGTTCACCTAAAGCTTGTTTTTTGTTTTGCTCTAGGAAATATGGTGTTGCGTTAATGACATTGTCCTGCATTCTTACGCCAGTGCGAACAGTTTTTCTAAGTTTGTCAAAATCAACTACCTTATTTTTCTTGTCTGCCATTTGACCAAGGTTAACTGCAGCCAAGTTACATACACTGTAAGGTGCGAGTGGTTGTTCTCCACACGGATTTGTTGCAACTACTTGATGACCATATGCACGTGCATTTGTCATGTCATTTGCATTATCAATGAAGAAAATGCCTGGCTCTGCAGAGTATGTTGCACAAATATTAATTAGATTCCAAAGCTCTTTTGCACGAATTTTTCTGTAAACACGTACCTTATGTCCAAGTTTTTCCCATTCACGGACATCGCCAACTGTTTGCCATTCTTCATTGTATACTTTCATTTCCTCTTGATTGTAATTTTCTACATCAGGGAACTTTAATTCGTAATATTCATCTTTTTCAACAGCATCCATAAATTCCTTTGTTAAACAAACTGAGATATTAGCACCAGTTAAAAACTCAGGATTATGAACACTATAATGTCCACCTGTTTCAAGCTTATCTTCAGCTTCATGGATCACCTTCTCTGTGAAACCGCCAGTTCCAGGGATTGTTTTATAGTTTATAATCCCTTGGTACATTGCTCTTTCTGTTTCAGATAACGGGGTGAATTTCAATTTATCTTTAGCAAGTTTTTTAATAAGCTCATCTTTTGTGTTATCAATTAAGAATCGTAGTATTCTTGGGTTTTGCATTTTAGATATGATAAATTCTACGATGTCCGGATGCCAGTCCGCTAGCATGATCATCTGAGCTCCGCGGCGCGATCCACCTTGCTCAACCAAGTGTGTCAGTTTTGCGATGTCATCTAACCAAGAAACTGAGCCAGAAGACTTTCCGTTTACACCACGTGCTAATGTGTTACGAGGACGCAGTGTTGAACCGTTTGTACCAACGCCGCCACCACGGCTCATAATTTCCATTACCTGTGTGCGGTGTTCAGAAATACCACCTCTTGAGTCCTGAACAAATGGCATTACATAACAGTTGAAGAAGGTTACGGCTGTGCCTGATCCTGCACCGTAAAGCACACGACCAGCCGGGATAAAGTTCAAGTCAGAAAGCTCTTCATAGAACTTTTCGAACCATTCTTGGCGTTTCTCATCCGTTTCTTCTACTTCAGCAAGGCCGGTAGCAACACGTTTCGCAATCTGCTCGTAATAAATCTCAAGCGGTTTTTCGATTACATCAATTGATCGAGTAATAAGGCCTGTCTTAATTTCCTTTTCATTTTCAAGAGACCCGCGGAACTCTTCTTCAACTAATACAACGGCTTTATTATTTTCCCAATCAATATCTTGTATAAAACCAGTACCGCGTGCAGGAAACTTAGGATCCTCTTTAATAGTGAGAACAACAAAATCCCCAGTTGCCAGCGTAATCTTTTCAGTATCCTTAAATGCATATCGGTCTAGCATTACAAGTCGTGATACACCTTTATGAGTAAGCTTCATATCTTCTGTAATTTCATGGACCTGTGGGAATAAGCCAATGTCCTTATTTAATCTTTCAACATCAACCATCATTTTTTCGGCAGCAGCCGTCACCATTACTTCATCTCCCCTTAAAACCATTAATAAAGTTTAAGTTAGTTTAAATTCTAGTAGGTATTCTAGATGTTTTTTTCAATATACTTACCGTACCATAACATCATCTCGAAATCAATATATAGTATTGATAATATTTCATTACCCACTACATATTGTACCGAGAAATAAAAAAACAGTATTTTGTCAAACTAGTAATTCATTAAAAATGAGAGAAAAATAAAGATTACTGTGCTATTTTCGATTAAAATAACGAAATATGGAAAATTTTCTTGTTTGCAAAATTCAATTGTCGTTTTATCAACATTCTTGGAAAAACAAACAAAAAAATGTGGCTTTAGTACCACATTTTTAATAGAAAATTCGACTCGATTATCTTATTTTCGAAAGTTCCAAGCATCACTTAAATATTTTTCGACTTCAATATTCTTTATAATTTTTAATTCTTCCTCATTAAGTATATATGGTTCAAGCTCAATTTCAAGACCTTTTTCGAAACCATTTTTGAAAGCCAGTTTCGCTTGTTCTAACGAAACTGGTTTCTTGGCAAGACTATTAATAGAAACAGCTTTTTTGCTAAAAGCAGCTTTCATCCGCTCCTTAATCCGCTCATTATTAAATTTAAATAAATTAAAAAGCTGCTCTTCATCTATATCTAATAATATCGAGCCATGTTGTAAAATTATACCCTTCTGTCTCGTTTGAGCACTACCTGCAACTTTTCGTCCTTCGACAACTAATTCGTACCATGAGGGGGCATCAAAACAAACAGAGGATCTTGGATTTTTCAATTCATCTTGCTCTCTAGATGTTGATGGTATCGCAAAATAAGCATCAAGCCCCAGTTCCTTAAAGCCTTCTAAAATCCCTTCTGAAATAACTCGATATGCTTCTGTTACGGATTGGGGCATCTTCGGATGTTCCTCTGAAACAATGACGCTGTATGTTAATTCTTTATCATGCAAAACAGCCCTGCCACCTGTAGGTCTTCGGACAAATCCTAAGTTCTGCTCTTTCACCGCCTCCATATTGATTTCCTTTTCTACAGTTTGAAAATAGCCGATTGAAAGTGTGGGGGGATTCCATCCATAGAATCGAATCGTAGGCCCAATTTTCCCTTCACTATGCCAGGTTAACAGTGCTTCATCACAAGCCATATTAAAGCTTGGAGAACAGTTCTGTGAATCTATAAAGTTCCATACTTCTTTTTTCATAAAATATTGACTCCTTTTAAATCAAATGCACGATGACTATATTTAATATGATCTATTATTAAGTCTACCAAAAAGTGGCCTAATTCCCAAAAATCTTAGATTCACTTCACCTTCTATATAATTATTTTTTCTATTTTCTTTGCCTATTGAAACAATCCTTTATATAATTATAGGTGGACGTTTTCGTACTATCAATTTATAGTCTAATTTGTAGATAGTATAAGAAAGGACATCGACTTCCGCCATTATTGGCGGCTAGTCGTGTCTTTCTAATGAAGAATGAGGGAGGAGTTTTAACTATGGATTCATTAACTTTATTAATTATAACGATTGTAGCAATTATCGTTTATTTTGTTGGTACAAAGCTTTACCAAAAACGCTACTTAAAAACGTTAACTGAAGAAGAATTCGTAGCTGGATATCGAAAAGCACAGATCATCGATGTTCGCGAACCAAATGAATTTAATAACGGACATATATTAGGTGCCCGAAATATCCCACTTAGTCAACTTCGAATGAGAAAAGGTGAAATACGTCAAGATATGCCGGTTTACTTATATTGCCAAAGTGGAATGCGCAGTTCACAAGCTGCAGGTATTTTAAAAAGATTAGGGTATAAGGACATTAATCACCTAAAAGGTGGCTTTAAAACTTGGACAGGCAAAATTAAAAAGAAATAATGAGGAAAGCGTAAGCGCCTTGCTCATCGCCGTACAAACTGGAGGGTCTTCGACTGAGAT
>JAENZK010000291.1 GCA_016841285.1 Guptibacillus hwajinpoensis
AAACCGTAAGTACTGATGTATCGGGCTTACAAAAAGACATGAAAACCGTAAGTACTGATGTATTGGGCTTGCAAAAAGACATGAAAACAGTAGGTACAGATGTGTCGGCGTTACAAAAAGATTTGCAACCAATAAAAGCTAACATCGAAAAGATTAAAGAAACGGTAAATAGAATAGAAGATTCTCAAACAGAAGATGTTATAGGGTTGTTGAAAGTGACAAAAAAGAAAACAGATTTTGAGTCGGAATACATCAACAATCGATTAACAGAAATGGACAAGCGTTTATTCCAACTTGAAAAGCGAATCGAAAATTAATCTTTAAATAAAAAAAGCAGACCAAATCAATAGGTGAGTTAGTCTGCTAATTTTTTATTTAGTTAAGGCGTATTTGCGTTATTTTATTGTCTAGTTCCAGCGCCAATCGCCTAGCAAACTTCAGGGCTCCTCCCTACGATAAGTCAACTAAGAATTGCTGACGCAATTCAAGTTTCCTTTATCTCCTTCGGCTCAGTCCAGTCCGAACGGCGCTTAACGGGTGGCTTACGCTTTTCTTACTCGTTCCAATCCTTCCGAAGTGTGAACAAGTCACGGAGTTCATCTGTTGAAAGCTCGGTGATCCAATTTTCGCCCGATATAATTTCATCGCTCAACGATTTCTTTTTCTCAATCATTTCATCAATCTTTTCTTCTAATGTTCCGGTCGTAATAAGCTTGTGAACATGAACGAAGCGTTTTTGACCGATGCGATAAGCGCGGTCTGTTGCCTGGTTTTCAACAGCTGGATTCCACCAACGGTCATAATGAATAACGTGATTGGCCGCTGTCAGGTTTAAGCCTGTGCCGCCGGCTTTTAAAGATAAAATCAGTAGCTTTTGTTGGCCGTCCTGGAAAGAATCAATGATATGATCCCGTTCCTGCTTCCTTAAACTGCCCTGCAAGAAATGTACGGTCTCACCAAAGTGCTCATGAATAACATGCTGAATCATTTTCCCCATCCCGATATATTGGGTAAAAATAAGACTGCTTTCGCCTTGGTCCAAAATATTTTCGAGCAATTCAATTAGTTTCTCCATTTTATTTGAGCGTTCCATTAAAGAGAATTCTGAAAAATCATCTTTTAAATAGAGCGCCGGATGGTTACAAATTTGCTTTAGCTTTGTTAACATCGATAAAATAAGTCCGCGGCGCTCCATGCCTGACAGTTTTTCAATTCTATCAAACGTATCTTGAATAAGCTGCTCATAGAGTGATGCCTGTTCCACTGTAAGTGGGATATACTCTTTTTGCTCCTGCTTATCTGGTAGATTTAAGCTGACAATTTCGTCTTTTTTCGTCCGTCTCAATAAAAATGGTTTAACAAGCTGCTGCACTTGCTTGATTTTTTTTACATCTTTATTTTTCTCAATTGGAGTTACATAGCGTCTTGAGAAAGAGTTGAGACTACCTAAATAACCCCGGTTCATAAAATCAAAAATGGACCAAAGTTCGGTGAGTCGGTTTTCAATCGGCGTACCCGTTAAAGCAATATGATGTTGACCATGGAAGCTTCTAATCGCTTTTGATTGTTTTGTAAAAGCATTTTTAATATTTTGAGCTTCATCAAGACAAATCGTGCTCCAAGAAATTTCCTTTAGATCTTCTTCATCCATGGCTGACAATCCATAAGAGGTTAGCACGATATCATAGTCGGTGATGGTTTCAGCCAGCTCTTCGCCTTTTTTTCTTGAACTCCCGTAATGAAGGTGAACCTTCAAGGAAGGTGAAAATTTCTCTAACTCACGTTGCCAGTTTCCAAGCACAGAAGTAGGGCAGATGATGAGTGCCGGCATTTTAGGCTTTTCCAGCTCTTTTATATATAAGAAATAAGTGATCATTTGGACTGTTTTTCCGAGGCCCATATCATCGGCTAAACACGCACCGAATCCGAACTTTCGTAAAAACACGAGCCATTCGACGCCTTGCTTTTGGTAAGGGCGTAATTCACCGTGCAAGCTTTTCGGTATATTAATAGAAGGAATCGATGTTATGTTATGCAATTGAAATATTAATTTTTCCAAATGAGTGTTAAGACCAATTTGGATTTGTGAGAATGGATTATCGCGTTCATCGTCTTCGCGATCGTCAGTTGCTCCCGATGACATTAATTCCTGCGCGAGGATGTCTTGGAAGGAAAGTCCTTCTTTTTTGACACGCACCATGATTTCTTTTACTTGCTTGATAAAAGCAGGGTCAAGCTTCATCCATTTTCCGTTCACTTTAACTAAATGTCGATTTTGCTCAACTAACTGTAAAAATTCATCTTCATCAAGCTCAGCATTTCCGGTTGCAAATTTCCAGTCAAAGTCTCCAATCGCTTGTAAGCCTAAAAGTGATTGTTGCGCAGATCCCACAGAAGAGCGCAATTGAATTTTCATTTTCGGATTCATTGCTCGAATCTCTTGCCACCAAGAAGGAAGGAGGATTTCAACTCCTGCCTCCGCAAGCTGAATGCTTGATTCTGATAAGAATGTCCAGGCCTGATCTTCACGAAGTGAACGGATGATGCCTTCTTCTGGATTGACCGATTGAAGCCATGGAACGATATGGCACCAAAGCTCAATGCTTTTCGTTATTTTATTAAGGAATTCATGCCACTCAGCTGGAACCTCACTCGCGGTAGCGTTGTTTTCCCATTGTATCCAATGATTCGCATTTGTTTTATCACGTAAAAGAATATCCAAAGTCCACGTGTCGGCTTCCTTATCTGAGATTTCACCACTTGATTCAGCTGAAATGTCTTCAATCGCGGCCCTTGGTACCACGTTCATCAAAGCGTCATCCAAAGCCACATCCATCAACTCATCCGCAGGTTCACTTAACCGGAGTTCAACCGTAAATGGTGCCTGATCTTCAATCCAGCCGATTTGCTCTAACCAAGTTTCTTCATTAATAAATACAACGGTCTCGTCGGGATTTTTGTTTTGTTTCAGCAAAGTGGGATGTTTTTCTAAGACTTTGGCCCAACGCGCCCCGAGAGCTTCATCCTTCTCGATAAACTCCATAATCGCATCCGATAACCATTCACGGATTAACGAAAATGAAAATAAAGAAGGTTCTTCTTCTATTTTTAATTCGCTAAAACTGTTCATTAGCTTCCAACCAAACTTACCGGCATTCCACTGAGCAAAATCCGGTACAATTCGGCTAGCTGCTAGTTCAGCAAAAATTACTGGAGACCATTCCTGAAGCCATTCTACACTCTGACTAAACGAAAATGAAAAAAGTGAACTTTGATGTGCACCTTCCGAAAAAAAATGCAAAAGGTCCAATGAGGATAACTGCACACCTTCACCAACCTCAGGAAACTTTGTTCCAAAATAACTGTTAGCATGCCATGAAAAAAGAAGCGGGCGCCAATCTGCAAGCGCGGCTCTTCTCCCGTTTTGTTCTAAATGTTTTGCGAAAATAATAAATTGATTACGATCTAAATAATCGATTTGAATTTCGTACTGAAGTTGTTTAATCATTGATTAATTTTCCTTTCCCTTTACGCAATTCCTCTTGAAAGGCTCTTAATCGTTTATATTTTACAGAAAGCATACCAATATAGCTGTTCCAAATGTCCTCTTTTTTCAAAGACTTGTAATGTGTGCGGAGCTTCCGTAAATATTTGACGGCCTGCTTGTAGGCATCCCGGCTTTTTTCAGAAATGGCCCCTTCTACCGCATGATGATAGAGAGGCAAGAGGCATGACCGATCTTGTTCCTCGATTTCTTTTAACAAAGCTTTATCGATATTATCAATGGTTATGCCAGCAAACAATTGAAGCTCGGTCCACTTTCGGAATTCTTTTTGCTCCAATAAATATTCACAGAAATCACCGTAGCTATATGGGAGCCATGTTTGTAAAGTATTGATGTAGATGTCTTCTTTGCCTTTTTCATTTGCATATTCTTTTATAAAAAATAAGTAGAATGTGGTTAACTCCCGTTTTAACTGCTGCTCCCCATATAGGTGGATGTATTCATTCATTCTTTTTTCAATAAAAGAAAGCCAAGTTTCAAAACGATCCCAAACTTTATTTTGGGCCAATGATTTAAACCATGTTGTATAATAATACACTTCGTTAGCGGGTCCATCCGAAAGGCGCTTGATGGCCACTTTATCTTTTTTAACTATAAAATCAAGGTGGGCCAAAGCCAATCGGCATTCAGATGAAAAATTAACTTTCCCGAGCTCTTTTAATTTCTCTTCTTTTTTACCTCGTGCAAGCAACTTGCGTTTAAGTTCTTCTAACTTTTCTTTTTTTAAAATAATATTTGCGCATGAAATTTCAAATAGATACAAGCGGTCATATTGAAAATCCCTCGTCATTAATAAAATGTTCATCAGCCGCTTTGGGGTTTCGTTAATAATTTTTTCATCTGCGACTGTCTGTTTTGAAAAACCTTTACGCACCTTCAAAGCAAGATCAGCGATGTCAGAAAGAACTTCACTCAAATATTTACGAGTATAATGATTTGAATACGAGGATGCATAATTGTCCGCTGAACTCTCTAAAATTTTTTCAAAAACAGAAAGCGCTGCATGGTAATGAAACAAATTTTCACCAACGGGTGAGGATGGCATGGCCGTATCGAGTAGGGCGGGATAGTAGGCCTCATAAAGATCCTCAGCCAAATTGGTATTCCGCTGATAATTCCAGTACGTCGACATACGGGCTTCACGCTTTTTGGAAAACTGAACATATTTTTCGTTAAAAAAGGTGAGCCAGCTTTCAAGTGAATCCTCTTGATAGGTGCGTTCTTTTTTCTTAGGCTCTTCAAATATCGGTTTTTTCTTTATTGGGGGCGTTTTTTCAGTAGCGGAGTACTTAAAGCCTTCCTTCCACTGATTGAAAAATTCCCCCGGGCTGTCAAACAGCGAAAATACATAAAAAAGCGTTGCTAATTTATGCACGCAAAACATATCATCTTTTTCCAAACAACTGCAAAAGCTGATCTCCATAAAATCCAATTCAAGTGAGACATTATTCGCACCCCAACTATCCTGAACAACTGCCGATATTGTCTCACCAGCAACAGCTGCATTAAAAACAGCACCATTTCTATACAACGAAAGGGCCTGTTTCATCATTTTATAATCACGTTCAACCTGAGGATCAAACATTGTCTGGAGATTTTCAATGCAATATTTAATTTTATCCTTAGGAATTTCATTCACTAACATATAAAAAAGACACCACCGATTCTTAGACTGGGTCCGCGGGCCACTAGAGCCACAGGGTCGGGTTGGTTCTCTGGGCCCGATTGGGGATTGGGACACAGGGCCGGGTTCTCCGGCTCGCTGGATTCGATCCCTGTTGGCCACGTTCCGGCCGCGGTCCGGAGGGTCGGCGCGGTCCACAGGGTCGGGAACTGTGGACCGAAGACTCCCCGGAATTGTGGGACATAGAACCCGACCCTGCGGCACCACCGCCACTCTGGGGCACAGAACCCGCCCCGCGTCCCACGCCCCTCGCGCGAAGCCCACTGCCCATTTCACGTCCTATTTGACTATCCTTTCATTATAATACAAAATCTGGTGCTATCGCTATGTTTCGAAAAACGAATTTGGTCATCGGGTCCCCGCATCAAAACATTTTTATCAAAAATGTAAAATTTGAGTAAATTAACCAATTATATGAAACTTTTTACCTGTTCTGACGTACTAATTAAACGGGGTATTTCAACTTTATTATTTTACATGGTGAGCAAACGCTCACTACAAAACCACCAATCAAAATAAAAATATTAACTTTATTCAGTTGAAGTCCCTGCTGTCATAAGTGGTGGAATGAATACATTACAATATTTAAATTTTGTAACGGTTCAAACCCCTACTGAATAAAGTTAAAGCCTCCGGCGGATGCCACAGATTTTTAAAGGTAATTTT
>JAENZK010000292.1 GCA_016841285.1 Guptibacillus hwajinpoensis
TGCTTATTCGAATGATTATTTCACCATTACTTGCTGCTGTGCTTGTCGCTTTCATGTCAGTAAGCGAGACGATAAAATCTGTGTATATTTTACTTGCGGCCATGCCGGTTGCAGCTAATACGACGATGCTGGCCATTCAATTTGATGTAAAACCGAATTTAGTTTCTTTTACAACGCTTGTAACAACGCTTATTAGTCTATTAACTGTTCCATTTACAATCTATTGCTTGAATAATTTTGCAAGATTTTAGGGGGAATCATAATGAAACTAATATCTATTTGTCCGAGTAACACAGAATTAGCTGCTTACCTAGGTCTAACTTCATCGTTAGTAGGGGTTGATAACTACTCAGATTGGCCGGAGCAGATTAAGTCATTGCCAAGGCTCGGTCCTGACTTAAACATTGATATGGATAAAGTGGAGGCATTACAACCAGATTTAGTATTAGCATCTCTTTCTGTTCCTGGAATGGAAAGAAATATCGAGGAATTGAAAAAAAGAAAAATTCCATATGTCATCGTACCAAATCCAAAAAGCTTAACGGAAATTAGTGAATGTTTATTATTTGTAGGAGAAGAAACGAATACTTATGATAAAGCAGAACGATTAGTGGAGAAATTTAATCAAATTCTTGAAAGCTATGAATTTCTTTCCAAGGGAGTAGAAAAACCAACGGAAATATATTGGGAATGGTGGGCCAAACCTATTTTTACTCCCGGAGCTGACAATTGGTTAACAGAAATTAGTAGACTTGCTGGAGGAAAGAATATTTTTGAAGACCAGCCACAAGCAAGTGTTTCAACAGATTGGGATGAGGTTAAAACAAGAAATCCTGAGGTGATGTGTATTGTTTGGGTTGGTGTCCAGAAGGAGAATATTAATCCAAAGGTTATTTTAAAGCGTCCAGATGTGGAGCAGGTTGAAGCGATTAAAAATAATCAATTGTATATACTTGATGAACCATTATTTTGTAGGCCATCACCTAGATTATTACTTGGATTAACCAAAATTGCGAGTATACTGCATCCTCAAATTTATCCCCCATTTATCGAGGGAAAGGACCCATTAATGGATTAAGGGCCAGAGCGTGGGCCAGAGAACCCGACCCTCTGGCTCATTTAAATGTTATTTTGCATGAGCTTGTCTAACCAAAAACAATCCAAGCCCAGCTAAAATAATAAAGATTCCAATTCCTTGTTGAAGCGATATAACTTCACCTAAAATGAAATAGGCGAGAATGCACGTTCCAATTGTTTCACCGAGAATACTCATTGATATAACGGAACTGCTGATCCATTTTAACAACCAATTGAAAATGGTCTGGCCCAAAATAGTAGCAACGAATGCAAGACCAAAGAAGGCCCACCATGTATCGGCAGAATAATTTAAGAATGATTGATGCTGTGTAAGTGCATAGATAGCAAGAAAGACGGAACTGCTTCCATAGCCGATGACTGAATAAGGGACAAGGGATAAATCCTTACGGACAGATTGTCCAATTAAAAAATACCCTGAAATGACTCCTGCAGCAATAAATGCTAATATATCACCGAATAGGGCTTGACCACTTATTTGAAAGTCACCCCACCCAATAATGAAACTTCCGAAAACTGCTAAAAAGCATCCAAACAACGCAATTTTCGAATAGCGTTCCCTGTAAAAAAAATACCCGCCAACAATAGTGAACAAGGGCTGTAAAGTAACAATAACTGTTGAACTGGCCACAGAGGTAAAGCGTAAGGATTCAAACCATAATACATAATGAATCGCTAGAAATAAACCAGACAAGATCCCTAATTTCCATTGTTGTTTAGATAAGCTCAACAGCTCTTTGCGAAGCTCGCTTTTCACAAGCAACATGGGCAGCAGGATTATTGTTGCAAAAAACAAACGATAAAAGGCAATAATTGCTGATGGTGCATCTGCAAGCTTGACGAAGATTGCCGATGTTGATAGAGCAAATACCCCAAAAAATAGTGCTATGTATGAGAAAAGTGATCCTTTCATGTATACTCTCCATAAGAAAAACCCACTTACAAGCGTCCGCATAGTAAATGGGTTTTTTTATTATTTTATAAAAACGAAAACGGTTTAGGCAGTTCTTTTCTTATCAATGCCTTTTCCTTCTTTACGCTTCTTAGCATATTCTGCAGTTGCTGTAAACAAAACGTCAGAAGATGAATTAAGTGCTGTTTCACATGAGTCTTGTAAAACACCGATGATGAAGCCAACAGCAACTACTTGCATCGCGATATCGTTTGGAATACCGAATAAACTACATGCTAAAGGAATTAGTAACAGTGACCCGCCGGCAACACCTGAAGCACCCGCAGCAGAGACGGCTGATAAAACTGAGAGGATTACCGCAGTAGCAATATCCACTTCAATACCGAGAGTATGAACAGCGGCAAGCGATAAGACTGAAATCGTAACAGCTGCTCCACCCATATTGATTGTAGCTCCTAATGGGATAGAAACTGAATACGTATCTTTATCTAAATTAAGTTTTTCACATAAACTCATGTTAACTGGAATGTTAGCAGCTGAGCTACGTGTAAAGAATGCTGTGAGTCCACTTTCTCTTAAACATTTGAAAACAAGAGGGTATGGATTTGAGCGAGTATACAAGTAAACAATAATAGGATTAACAACTAATGCAATAAAGAACATACTTCCAAGTAAAACTAATAATAATTTTCCGTATTCAAGTAAAGCAGAAAGTCCGCTTGTAACAATAGCGTCGTAGACAAGACCCATGATTCCAAGTGGTGCCAAATTTATAACCCATTTAACTAATTGAGAGATTGCATCTGAAAAGTTAGTAAGCATGTTCTTTGTAGAATCAGAAGCATGTTTTAAAGCAACACCTAAAACCACAGCCCAAGTTAGAATGCCGATATAGTTAGCATTCATTAAAGCGTTTACAGGGTTGTCCACTACATTAAATAGTAATGTTTTAAGTACCTCTACAATACCGCTAGGAGGAGTTACTCCTTCTGCGCCGGTAGTAAGGGTTAAACTGACAGGGAAAATAAAGCTTGCAATAACGGCAGTAAGTCCTGCTAGAATTGTACTTAAACCATAAAGTCCAAGAATGGATTTCATATTCGTTTGCTGCCCACTTCGATGATTCGAAATGGCTGACATAACTAGGAATAAAACGAGTACCGGTGCAACTGCCTTCAATGCACCTACAAATAAGGATCCAAATATTGTGATCCATTTTACTGCATCTGGAATCGTAACAGCTAGGATAATACCAATAATAATACCAATAAGAATTCGTTTTACAAGGCTGATTTGGTTCCATTTAAGAATTAAATCCTTCATTGACTTTCCTCCTTTAATAATTTTTAGAAAATACAGCTATTTCACAGTGTGAAGACAAGTGTTCACTAGGAGTTTACAGAAATAGTGTAACATGAATATTAGAAATTGTGAAACAAATTATTATATTGAAATATTTGTAAGTATTATATTTATATAAATAAATAAAATATAATTTCTTTGTTAAGTTACTTAAAAAGACTGATTTCTATACAGGTTATTGCTGTTTTTTTGTCGAAACTAATGAAAGGAAGGGAGTAAGGAAAATGGTAAAGGTTAAAGCTGTAAAAATCGATGGTGAAGATATTCATATGTTCAATAGTGCTATTTATATTCTAGAGTCAAGTTCAGGTTTTACATTAGACTTAGATATCATTGTAAGTGAAGTTGTCGTGAAAAAATATCGAAATGAAGAAAGCTTAATTGTTGAAATAGAATTAGAGGATGGCAGAATGGTAACGTCCTATATGAATCTAAAAAGTCTGGCCGGTGGATTACCACAGCTGAATCTTTTCTGTGAAATAAGTGATAGCAGTGAATACAATGATTTACCAATAATGAATGAGAATGACCTATTATTTCCGAATATAGAAGAAGGTATCACATTAGAAGAAATTAGAAAATATGAAATGCCCAATGAAAAAATCACTCTAAAATTAACTTTACCGATAGATCAGGTGGAGTGGCTGAAAAAACAAAAAAGTAAAGACTTATCTGAAATAATTAAAGAAGTCATTTATGGGTATTGGAGAAAAAATAATCACGAATAATGATTGATAAAATTTTCCTCGCACCATATATTGTAATTGAACAAGTGGTTAATAAAATGCAATGAGGGATAAAAATGTCACCAAGAAAAGCAGTAGAACAAGAACTAACACGTGAAATTATAATGGATACAGCACGAGAATTGTTTATGAAGAATGGTTATGAACATGTATCAATGAGACAGATATCTAAAGCTTTGGGCTATAGTCATGGGGCCATTTATTATCACTTTAAGAATAAGGCAGAATTGTTTTATGCACTCGTAAAGGCGGACTTTTCACTACTTGACGAGACTCTCGAGAACATCTTAAAAAAGCCAATAGATCCGCAAAGTAAACTGAAAGAAGTCTTTCTAGGATTTATCGAGTTTGGTCTGACACATCAAAGTCATTATGAAATTATGTTTCTTATAAAAGACGAAGAAGTGAGAAATTTTCAGCAGCAGGAACCAAATCTAAGTTATGAGAAATTTGCCAAAGCCATATACTCTTTATGCGGAAATAAGGTTAAATTGACTGAAATTTGGTCTGTATTTCTATCCTTACACGGGCTTGTTTCCCATTATTGCAGAAGTGGTCAAACGTACGAGGATGTAAGCTCATTAGCAGAGACATATGTGAATTTTATTTTAAGAGCGATGTTAAGAAAATAATTTTTTTTAATTTTATTGACCAACGGTTAATTAATGAGGAGGAATATTTATGAAAAAGGTATTAGTGCTTGGCGCTTCAGGTGGAATGGGTTATTCAATTGTAAAGGAATTAGCACATAGAGGAATTGAAGTCATTGCTTTTGCCCGTGGGAAAGAAAAACTTACAAGGCTTTTTCAGGAAGAGGAGAAAGTTACGATCAAAGCAGGGGATGTTTTCAATTTAGAGAGTTTGAAGGAGGCTTCTGAGGGAGTAGATACGATTTTTCAAGCAATGAATATCCCTTATTCTGAGTGGAATCAGCATCTCCCTGTTATGATGAATAATATTTTAGAAACAGCTAAATTTGTTGATGCAAGGCTAGTTTTAGTTGACAACATCTATGCTTATGGACGAAACCCGGGACAATTAGTTTCTGAGGACACTCCGAAAAAGCCTTATACGAAAAAAGGAAACATTCGCTTGCAGCTTGAAACGATGGTAAAAGAAGCGAATCTCCCTTACTTAATTGCGCTCTTCCCCGATTTTTATGGTCCGAATGCCACCAATACAATCCTTAATTATACTTTTGAAGGCATAATAAAAAATAAGAAAGCATTATTTGTGGGGGATAAGTCGATTGCAAGGGAGTACATTTTTACACCGGATGGAGCACAAGCCATAGTAGAACTGGCGCTTATAGACTCCGCATACGGACAGAATTGGAATATACCAGGCAGCGGCGTCATTACAGGGAATGAGATCGTAGACATCTTGCGTGAACATACCGGCTATAGTAAAAAGGTAGGCACGGTAACAAAAGGGATGGTAAAGTTTCTAGGTATATTCGATAAAAACATGCGTGAAGTGGTGGAAATGTTGTATTTGACGGAAGATCCAGTTGTTTTAGATGGTGGGAAGCTAGAGCAGACGATCAAAAGTATTCCTAGAACACCTTATAAAGAAGGAGTAAAGCAAACGATAGATTATATGCTTCGTAGTGAAAGTTAATGTGAAAATTTCTTTGTACCTTGTCAGCACCTGTCTTTTTTCAAATGCATAGAATGTAAAAAGGTGGTGATGGTATATAT
>JAENZK010000293.1 GCA_016841285.1 Guptibacillus hwajinpoensis
CTTTCCTTCATTATCGGTTGCCTGTGGGTTTACTTCAGAAAATCTTCCAGTTGGGCTGCAGCTTATTGGAAAACCTTTCACTGATCAAAGAGTTCTTCAAATCGGTGACTGTTACGAAAAATCCATGCCATGGGTGAAAATATTAAGGAAGAATATGAGGAGAACAACGATATGATACAGAAAATGGAGCATGTGGCCATTATGGTTCGCAATATGGACCAATCGATTCAGTTTTATACGGACATCCTTGGCTTTAGCGTTCGTCTGCAAGGCAGCAAACCCGATCGGGAAATGGCCTTTTTATATTTTGAATCACAGCCAGGTATGGAGATTGAGCTTATTCAAGAGAAAACGGGAGCTGTCGAGTACAGTGAAACGGGAATTGTGAATCATCTTGCTTTTACAGTTGAAAACATTGATGAAACGATTCAATTTTTAAAAGAAAAAGAGATCGCCTTTACTTCTGATGAAGTGAAACCCACATTGGAGGGCGGTCGCATGATCTTTTTTCATGGACCTAGCGGGGAGTTCCTTCAATTAGTAGAAAAAGTGAAATAAGGCGATCTGTATTTATAGTAAAAAGCCAGTATTTAAGATTTATATTAGGAGGAGAAAAATGGCAAGAGTTATGCGTTTAGGCCGCGTGGAGTTAAATGTATTTGACCTGGAAAAATCAGTAGAATACTATACAAAGGTTATTGGGTTAGAAGAAACTGGTCGTATGGGAAACAGCGTTTACTTAAAAGCATGGGATGAATATGACCATCATAGTTTAATTTTAACAAAATCTAACAAGGCAGGTTTAGCCCATTTGGCGTTTAAAGTAGAGACTCTTGATGATCTAGCCTATTATGAAAGAAAAATAGAGGAATTTGGCTGTACGACCTCTCGTATTTCCAACCATACAAGATTGGCTGAAGGGGAAGCCGTTCATTTTATTTTACCTACTGGTCACCATTGTGAACTTTATTATGAAATCGGTTTCCTGGGAACGTCCGTTGGATCTCTAAACCCTCATCCTTGGGTCTTAGAATCAAAAGGAATTGCGCCACATCGTGTTGATCATTGTTTACTTACTGGTGATGATCTTAAAACGGTTACGAGATTTTTTATAGAGGCCCTTAATTTTAGACAAAGTGAAAAAATTACAACTGTCGATGGGGAGGAGTTATTAGGCAGCTTCTTGTTTACAACCAATAAAGCGCATGATTTAGCGTTTGTTAAAGGACCTGATGCAAAGCTTCATCATGCTGCCTTCGCAGTTGACTCTCTTCACGATGTTTTTAAAGCAGCAGATATTTTATCCATGTACGAAGTACCATTTGATGTAACACCAACCCGCCATGGAATAACACGCGGACAAACTATTTATTTCTTTGATCCGTCAGGGAACCGTAATGAAGCTTTTGCTGGAGGTTATCTGTCCTATCCGGATATGCCGACCATTACATGGACGGAAGATAAAATTGGGCAAGGTATTTTCTATCATCGCCGAGAACTATCAGAATCCTTTATGAAAGCATTAACTTAATGGATTTTGGGGGAGGAATCAAGAATCATGTATAAAGTATCTCTAAAGGCAAGAAGCCAAGAATATGAATATCAATGTGGTCCGGACCAAACACCTTTAAAAGCCGCCAGAAACAACTTCATTCCTTTTCCGACAGGCTGTCAAAGGGGAGGCTGTGGAATGTGTAAAGTAAAAGTATTAGATGGAGAATATGAGCACGACTTAGTACGCTCACATGAATATCTTCCTGATGAAGAACTCAACAATCGCTTTGCCCTCGCCTGCTGCATGATACCTAAAAGTAATTTGGAAATCATTACGATCGAAGACTATGAGAAGTTGAAGAAGAAGTAGCTTTAGAATAAAATGGATGCTTCAGTTAGTGAAATCTGCATAGCCACCTCTTTTTTAGGGGTGGTTTTTCCATTTTCCACAACAGTGTATATGCTTAACGGGTTATAATTACACTTTGATCACCTCATCAAGTAATGACGGAATGATGGGTGGTTATTTCTTTTTTAGAAGAAGGAAGGATTTTCGATTTATTTGTCTAAATACTATGGATAGTTTGTTTTTGTTTTAGGGGAGGACATCATGAAGGAATATATTCTACATCATAAGAGAATCTTAATAATCACTTTTTATAGTTTTATGCTACTACTATTACCTATTATTTTATTAAGACCTTTTCTTGACTCTATTTTTTTATCAGAAAATCGTACCATGATTCACACGATTTTTGAGATATTTACAATTTTAATTTCGTATTCTATCTTTTTGTTTGGTTGGTATGCATATCCATATATATTATCAAGAACATACCTTTGGCTACCAGTCATCTTTTTCTCTTTCGGTACTTTAAGTTTACTGCACATGATTACCTATCAGGGAATGCCTACTTTTATTACAGAAAGTTCAGAGGTAAAGTCCTCCTGGTTTGCTATTTTAGCAAGTATAACGGAATCAATTGGAATTTTTCTATTAATACTATTTATGCTTAAAGCTAAAAAGGGAAAGTTAGTAAAGAGAAGTTGGTTGATTTTACTAACTCTTATTATTTTAGTAATAGCCGCATCCATCATTTTTCTATTTGAGGATCAACTACCGTTATTACTATTAAATGGTCAGTCAACATTATTGAGAACCATTACACATTCTTCAATTTCCGGGATCTTAATTATTTCAATTATTTACATCATCAAGAATTTAAAAAATACAACAGATAATATTTATATATATTTGCTCATAGGTATATCGTTACTATTCTTAAGTAGCTTATTTACTTTATTATTTAGTAGCTCCCAAGGGTATTATAATTTGTTAGTTCATCTATTAAAAGAACTTGGAAGTGTGTATATCTTTATTGGCTTTTATTCTTCAAAACTAAAGTTAACATTTCTAGAAAAAGAAAAAATAGAAGAGGATTTGAACACTACCCAAAGTTTATTAGAAGCTTTTTTTGAAAATACACCCGCAGGAATGCTAATCCTCGATAAACAAGGGAAAGTAATACGTGCAAATAGAGGATTTGAAAATATTTTAGGCTTAAGAGAAACGGATGTACTTGGAAAGGATTTCAAAACAATAATAATAGAAACTAATGGCATGATTGAAGTGCTAGAAAAAGTTCGTAAGGGTTTAAATGTTACAAATTTTGAGACTTCAAAACAACTCGATAACGGAGAAACCATCTACCTCCTTATTACTCTATCAAATATTCAAAGTAGTATAAATAATACTAATATAACGGTTGTTATTAAAGATATTACAGAAAGAAAAAAATATGAGCAAAGGCTACAGGAAGCTAAACAAGAATTAGCTGATACTATCCGTCAGCAGCAAGGAATTATTTTTAAATATCATAAAGTAGATGAATCCTTTATTCATACCTTTTTTGATGGAGAGTTGCTTTACAAATTGGGGTGGATACCTAAACAAATTATTGGACATAAGTTCAAGCCACTTCTAGGACAAGAAGAACTTGATAATCTCATACATAATTATCAAGTTGCTTGGCAAGGCCATGATGTAAACTTCGAATTAAAATGGAAACAATCCACCTTAGCTGTAACATTAAAACCAATAACCAAGGGGACAAAAGTTGTCGAAGTTATAGGTTCTATGATTGATATTACGCAATTAAAAAAGACGGAAGAATTATTAAGAAAGTCTGAAAAGCTTGCGGTAGTAGGTGAGTTGGCTGCTGGTGTAGCACATGAAATACGTAACCCACTAACAACATTAAAAGGTTTCACTAAACTACTAAAAGAAGATGTTGATCAAACACGGTTGCCATTGCTCGATCTTATGACGTCGGAGTTAGATAGAATTGAAATAATTACGAATGAATTTATGACTATTGCGAAGCCACAGGCAATCGAATATAAAACAACTAAAATTAAAGAAATCATAGATCAAGTTCTAGCCTTTTTGGAGCCTCAAGCCATATTACAGAACGTAGATATTAACAAACAATATACTAATACTGACATAGAAGTTCTTTGCGATGAAAACCAGTTAAAACAAGTATTCATTAATATTATCAAAAACGCTTTTGAAGCAATGCCAACTGGGGGGAACCTCACAGTTGATATAAAAAAAGATGTTACTTCCGATATTACTATTTCAATAAGGGATACAGGGGTCGGAATTCCAGAAGAAATCATACCAAAACTGTGCGAGCCTTTTTATACATTAAAGGAAAAAGGAACAGGTTTAGGATTAATGGTTAGCTACCGAATCCTTGAAGCTCATAAAGGTAACATTAAATTTTCTAGTGAGTTATCTAAAGGCACGGAGGTAACTGTGAAATTACCATGTCATTCAAACGCAGTCCTAGTATAATGCAGTAATAAGATTAAAGAGGTTCAGAAATTAAAAGTTAGGAATTACTCTATTTTCAACTCTATACACAAGCCGTAGTTCTTTATTCAATTGGGGACTACGGTTATTTTTTTCTTTTGATTAAGATCGTCATGATAAAACCTAAAATACTCTTGATATCTTTATGTTTGCTTCATTATTAAAAACATTCTATTTTTTGTTATTATAATTATTTTAATAATTATAATATTTTGAAAAGAGTTTACTCCGATATTTATTATTATTATAATAATAACAAGAAGTAGTCTTAAAATATAGAATGTTTATAATATTCTATCCTAAACTATTCTAAATTTTACAAAAAGAAAGGTGGTATTTATGAGTAAGTTAACACTGGAATTACCTGATGAATTACAAATGCTGCGAAAGTTAGTAAGAGATTTTACAAAAAAAGAATTGCTTCCTTTAGAAGAAATGGTTATTCAACGGGAAGCAAATAGAGGTTTAGGTGATGACCCGATTATACCTCCTGATGTAAACGCTCACTTATTAAAAAAAGCACAAGAAGCAGGTCTTTGGGGAATTGATGTTCCCGAAGAATATGGCGGTATCGGTTTAGGTTATACAGCGAAAATGGTTGTATTGGAGGAGTTAAGTCAATCGATTGTTCCGTTTATATTACCTCCTGAAACTCCGAATTTACACTTTTTAATCCAATGTTGTAATGAAGAACAACGTCAAGAATATTTGTTACCATATGCACGTGGTGAGAAAAAGTCAAACTTAGCTTTGACAGAACCAAATGCTGGTTCAGATGCAGGGGCTATTCAAATGCGTGCAGTTCGTAAGAATGGTAAATGGGTTCTAAATGGTCAAAAAACATTTATCTCGGGTGCAGCAACTACAGATTTCCTAATTACATTAGCTGTAACAGATCCAGAAAAAGGTCGTAAAGGTGGTATTACTGCTTTCCTAGTAGACCGTAATACGAAGGGATTAGAAGTAACACGTGGTATGGCAACAATTGGGGAATTCCATCCTTACGAAGTTTACTATAACGATGTAGAACTTGATGATAGTAAAGTTTTAGGCGAAGTTGGTGGAGGATTCGAACCATTAAAAAACCGCTTAGGTGTCCGTCGTATTGAGTTGGCAATGCGCAGTGTTGGAATGGCAACTCGTGCATTAAATATGATGGTTGATTATTCGAAAATTCGTAAAACCTTTGGTGAATATTTATCAGACCGTCAAGCAATTCAATGGTGGATTGCAGATTCATATACCAATATTCATGCGAGTAAATTAATGATTTACGATGCAGCGATGAAATTAGACCAAGGTGTAAAAAATATTGCGAAAGAAACGTCTATGGTAAAGGTATTTGCTACAGAAATGGCAACAGAGGTTGTTGATCGTTCTATCCAAACACATGGTGGAACAGGAGT
>JAENZK010000294.1 GCA_016841285.1 Guptibacillus hwajinpoensis
AGATTATAATCACTCATTTACATCCAGATCACATTGGCTATGCCGGCCAGATGCAGAAGGAAACGGATGCTAGCGTCTTGATGTCTAAAATAGATTCGAATTTGAGTGAAATACTTTGGGAGAAAGAATCCAGGGAGAAGCTTAAAAAACAATACGAAGAATCTGGCGTTTCCGAAGAGACCATTCTAAAAATGATAAAGCGACCTCTATTAATTTATCCACAACCTATAGTGACAGGATATCTTAATGAAGGAGATAAACTAGTTTTTGGAAGACTGGAATATGAGGTTATTTTTACGCCTGGTCATACGGAAGGACTGAGTTGTCTATATAATAAAGAGAGACAGATATTACTATCAACTGATCATCTGCTCCCGAAAATCACACCCAATATATCATTGCGTATTGGTGGAGATACAAATCCTTTAGCAACCTATCTCCACTCTTTATCAAAAATTAAAAATTTGGATATTGAAATTGCCATTCCATCTCATGGTGAACCTTTTTCAAACGTCCATCATAGAATCGAAGAAGTTGAACAACATCATATAGAACGATTAGAACAACTGGCGGATATCATTTCCACCCCTAAAACAGCGATAGAAATTTGTAATGGTTTATTTAATAGAAGCCTATCCTATCATGAACTGCATTTTGCCCTTGGTGAAACACTATCACATTTGGAGTACTTAATTGCCAAAGGAAAATGTGAGAAAACGATGGATGATGGAAAGTATTATTATCAATTTTTATAGCAGTCCCAAACATGTGGACTGCTTCTTTTTTTGTTTCTATACTTTTTAAACTGATTAATATGATAAATCAGTATAAATGCTGAAAAAAGGGTGTGCTTTTCATATACCGTGTAGGTGTTTTTATAAAACATAATTATTTATAATAAAGTTACAGAAAATAAAAAAATATCAGAATTATCAATCTGCGTCCTCGTTGTACTAGAGTTCCAACTTGTCATTAATACTTACGGATATGAATTGGAAGCGGTTGCAATATTAACTTTTAGATTAGGGGGAAAGATAACTTGTTTACATTACGCTATGAAATGTCAGTTCCACAATTGTTAAAGACTGCAGTTGCAGCATGCCCTGACAGTGAAGTCATCGTTGATGAAATTAGACGAATGAATTATTCCGAACTTGATAGGGAATCCACTGATTTGGCTGCAGGACTAACTACTCTAGGAATTAAAAAAGGTGATCGTGTTGCGGTCAGTCTGCCCAATTGGCACGAATTTGTCATAATTAAATTTGCGCTGGGGAAGATTGGAGCAATTCTAGTGCCATTTAACACGCGCTTTAAAATTGGCGAGGTGGCCTACATTCTTCAAAAATCGGGAGCAAAAGCAGTTTTCTTCCCACGTGAGTTTGACAATATCAATCATTATGCACAATACCTTGAATTGAAAGATAGCATACCAACACTCGAACATCTCATTGGGGTTCGTTTCAAAGCAGAATCTGTTCTTGGTTTTGAAGATTTGCTTGAGCAAGGAAGAGCTTCGACATTTATAGAGGCAGAAATTGATCCTAAAGAAGATATTTCCGCAATTCTGTTTACTTCAGGAACAACTGGACAGCCGAAGGGGGCCATGTTAACCCATAAAAATTTAGTACATACAGCGGTAGCAGGCGGGGAATGGATGAGATGTACACCAGATGATGTGTTTTTAATGCCAACACCACTCTTTCATGTTATGGGGCTTATGTTTATTCTAAGGACGGTTGCTTCAGAGGCACGGATGGTGTTAATGGAGGTATTCAAGCCAGAAAAAGCGCTTTCCCTAATAGAAGCGGAAAAAGTAACGATTCACCCTGGTGTACCAACGATGTTTATTCTTGAATTAAATCACCCTAATTTTAACAAGTACGATCTTTCATCATTAAGAACTGGGGAAATGGCGGCAGCACCTTGTCCAGTGGAAATCATTCACCGCATTCGAAAAGAAATGGGAATGAATGTACTAGTAGGCTATGGAATGACAGAAACTGCACCAACCCTAACGGCAACAGGATTTGATGACGACAATATCACTCGGGCTGAAACAGTTGGACGCCCATTGCCTGGAGTAGAAATTAAGATCGTGGATGAGAACAGAAATATAGTCGAACCAAATACAATTGGTGAATTAGCATGTCGCAGCTTCGGTCTAATGAAAGGCTATTATAAAGATCCAGAAAAAACCGCAGAGGCAATGGATGAAAATGGTTGGTATTATAGCGGAGATCTAGCAACGCAAGATGAAAAAGGTTATATCCGTATCGTTGGCCGTAAGAAGGAAATGATTATACGCGGTGGATACAATATTTATCCAAGAGAGGTGGAAGAATATTTCTACACTCATCCAGGTGTTATGGAGGTTGCGATTGTCGGATTACCAGATTCAGTTTTAGGTGAAGTCTCATGTGCATGCATTAAACCGAAACCTAATGCTGTTCTTACTGAGGCCGAAATGAAAGATTTTATTAGTGAGAGAGTAGCAGATTATAAAGTTCCAGACCGTATTGTATTTGTTGATAACTTTCCAATGACCGCATCTGGAAAAATTAGAAAGCTGGACCTTAAAAGTCAATTACAGTCTGAGTACCAAGCAAGATAATAGATTTTAACTTCATTCAGCAGAAGTCTCCTACTTCCATAAGTGGTGGGATGAATACAAATTAGAATTTAATTCAGTGGAGGTTTGCTATGAA
Organism: Guptibacillus hwajinpoensis; assembly: GCA_016841285.1. Lineage (GTDB taxonomy): Bacteria > Bacillota > Bacilli > Bacillales > Bacillaceae_J > Schinkia. The sequence continues at coordinate 2,709 of JAENZK010000294.1, forward strand.
TATCAAAACAGTTGGAGTAGTCGGCGCAGGTTCAATGGGCGGAGGTATCGCTAATTTAGCAGCAATCAATGGCTATAATGTGATTTTAAGAGATATAAGCGATGAATTTCTCCAAAGAGCAGTAAATAATATGGATAAGTTTATGTCTAAAAGTGTTGAACGAGGGAAAATGACGTCCGAACAAAAAACTGAGGCGTTAGCTCGGATTCAAACTACAACGAATCTTGAAGATATGAAGGATGCTGATATCGTTATTGAAGCAGTAATTGAAGATCTAGATTTGAAAAAAGAGGTCTTCTCACAGCTTGATGAGATTGTCAGGGAAGGTGTTATTTTAGCAACTAATACATCATCAATGTCGATTACGCTCATTGCCGAGGCAACTAAGCGTCCAGAACGTGTAGCAGGTATGCACTTCTTTAATCCTGCTCAAATTATGAAGCTTGTTGAGGTTGTTAGAGGTTATAAAACTACTGATGAAACCGTAGCAGAGCTTAAAGAATTCTCATTAAGCTTGAAAAAAGAGCCGATCGAAGTGAAGAAGGATGTACCGGGCTTTATTGTAAACCGGATTATGACACCGCAATTTATTGAAGCTATTAAGCTATTAGAAGAAGGTGTTGCAACAGCTGAAGATATCGATAAGGCTGTAACTTTAGGATTAAATTACCCGATGGGGCCATTTACATTACAAGACTATGCAGGTGTTGATATCGGCTATTACGTAATGGAATATTTCGCCAAAGAATTTAACGATAATAAATGGGCACCGCCATTATTGTTAAAACAACTAGTACGAGCTGGTAGATTAGGTAAAAAGACTGGCGCAGGCTTTTACGATTACAAACTTTAGAAAATGGGAGGAATAACAAAATGAATTACGATTTTTTACAATGTGAAATAGAAAATAATATTGCGGTTGTTATGATCAATAGACCACCGCTAAATCCTTTAAATACAGCTGTTTTTAATGAGTTGGGTTCTTTAATGTCAGAGTTAGATATGGACCCTGAAGTAAAGGTTGTAATTATTACTGGCAGTGGTGAAAAAGCTTTTGTCGCTGGAGCAGATTTACACCAAATGATGAATCTAACACACGTCGGTATGATGGAAATGAATAAAGTTTCTAGAAATGTATTTAGTCAAATTGAAAATATATCAAAACCGGTCATTGCGGCTATCAATGGTTTAGCACTAGGTGGAGGTTTGGAGCTTGCATTAGTTTGTGATTTCCGCATCAGCTCAGAAAAAGCGAAGTACGCATTCCCTGAAGTTGGCCTAGGAATTATTCCTGGTGGCGGTGGTACTCAACGTCTGCAAAGAATTGTTGGACAGGGAGTAGCAAAAGAACTTCTTTATTTCGGAGAAATGTTTAATGCTGATAAAGCCCTGGATATTAATTTAGTTCATAAGGTAGTCCCGGCTGATGAAGTATTACAAACGGCAAAAGAATGGGCAGGAAGATTAGCTGAAAAACCGGTCATGGCTTTACGTATGATTAAAACAGCAGTTAATACTGGTGCGAATGTTGACATTGAGTCAGGATTAACAATTGAAAGCGCCTGCTTCAGTAATGCCTTTGCAACAGAAGATCGTAAAGAAGGCATGCAAGCTTTTGTTGAGAAAAGAAAGCCCGTCTATACTGGTCAATAACCTTTGAAATTAAAGATTTGAAAAAAAGTTATGAATTAAAAAAATAATTTCGAAAAGGATGAAATGTATGGCTAAATTTTTAAAAAGTAAAAAAGTAATATCAACAGTTGCTTTAGCTTCAGTACTTCTTTTGTCGGCTTGTGGGGGTGGAGGCACACAAAATACTGCAACAAACAATGAAGGTTCTACTGATGACCCTGGAAAGTCTCATAATCTAATTATATCACATTTCTTACCAGGAACTCATCCTATTCAAACTCAAGTTTTTGAAGAGTTTGGAAAAACATTAAATGAGAAAACTAATGGAAGAATTACTACAGAATTATATCCAGCCAATGCACTCGGGGATGCAGGTTCACAATATGACATGGCAGTTACTGGTGAAGCTGACATTGCACTTAGTGTATACGGATACACACCTGGAAGGTTTCCTTCCGTTTCTGTTATCGAATTACCATTCTTATCTGAATCAGCCGTTCATGGGTCCAAAATTCTTGCAACACTTTATAATGAGTTCCCTGAAATACAAAAAGAACATTCAGAAACACATCCATTATTCTTGTTTGCTTGCGAACCTGCACAATTTATTAGTATAAAACATCGCATTGAAAAGCCGGAAGATCTAAAAGGTTTACGTGTACGCACTCCAACTCCAACTGCAACTCTTATGGTAGAAGCATTGGGTGGAACAGCAGTATCCATGCCACAAGGTGAAACTTATGAGGCACTTCAAAGAGGGATTGTAGATGTAGCTATGGTTCCATTCGAAACATTACAAAATTATAACTACCACGAACTTGCAAAATATATAACAGTCGGTAACTTCTCAGCTTCAGGATTTTATGCTGTTATGAATCAAGCAACTTATGATAGTCTTTCCGACAGTGACCAAGAGTTAGTCGATAGTTTAGTAGGTCTGCCGATGTCTGAAAAAGCAGGAGCAGTTTTTGATGCTGATGGTAAAAACGGTTTAGAATTAGCGAAAAAGAATGGTGCGGAAATTATTGAACTTACTGGTGATAAATTAACACCTTGGGAAGAAGCTTTAAAGCCAGTTGTACAAAAATGGATCGATGAAATGTCTGCCAAAGGATTACCTGCACAAGAAATTTATGACCGGGCTATGGAACTTAAAGCTGAATTAAGGTAGTAAAAGGAAGTGGTGAACAGGTAATATGGGAAGAATGATCGAAAAGGTAACTAAATGGCTGCACCATATAGCTGAAGTCATTTTATTATTGATTATGATTTGGATTACATTTGATGTTCTTGGACGCTGGCTCTTTAATCATCCAATTAAAGGGACTGTGGACTTTACAGAACTAGGCTTATCAATAGTAGTATTTTTAAGCTTAGCTTATA
>JAENZK010000295.1 GCA_016841285.1 Guptibacillus hwajinpoensis
TGGCATCCATTTAACGCTACACCTGTATCAATCACAAGTGGAATTTGGTTTATGCTCTCCCAAACAGTAGTACCAAATGATCGGATAAATGATGGGGCTTACTATGCGAGTAAATTCGGTGTCCCTTATGGTTCTTGGCTGAATCCAGATGACATTCGAACCGCGCATTCTAATACATGGCATGCTCTCGTTGCAGCATGGTCACCACTTTGGCGTGGCTTGAGTCGAGCTTATTTTGGCCGAGGCTACTTAGAAGAAGTAAATGCGGGTAATGCCCATACAACTAACTGGTTGATGGGTGGAGGAATTGACCAATATGGTCAACTATCAGCGATGAATAGTTTTGAAACAGCTGCATGTGGTGTTGGAGCAAGTGCAGTAAAAGATGGAATTAGCCATTCAGCAGCGCTTTGGAATCCAGAGGGCGACATGGGAGACATGGAAATTTGGGAATTACTTGAGCCAATGATTTATTTAGGACGGGAAATTCTACCTGGTTCAGGTGGAGCTGGAAAATATCGAGGCGGAAATGGGTGGCAATCACTTCGTTTAGGCTGGGGTGCGAAGGAGTGGACGAACTTCGTTGCAGGTGCTGGCGCTGTAGCCACTGATTGTGGATTAATGGGTGGTTACCCTGCTGCAAGTGGATATAGATTTTCAGCACTTAAAACGGATATTAAAGAACGGATTGCAAATCAACAGCCTATCCCATTAGGTGGGGATTATGATCCTGATAATCCAACTTGGGATCATTCAATGAATGCTGAAAAAATATACCGAGATAGACAAACTACATCAACCCAAGAGGAATTTAAGGATTATGATGTGGCTATGAACTACCTTCGTGGGGGTCCAGGCTTTGGTGATCCATTAGAGCGAAATCCAAAACATGTAGAACAAGACTTGAACGAAAGATATATTTTACTTCGTTATGCAGAAAAGGTATATGGATGTGTCTTTAATGAAAACAATGGCGTCTACACAGTTGATCTAGAAGCCACTAAACAAAAACGGACACAAATTCGTAAAGAACGCTTAGATAGAAGTGTTCCAACAACGGAATGGATGGAAAAAGAGAGAAATGTAATATTAAACAAGGAAGCTTCTGTGCAAGTTCAACATATGTTCGCTGAGAGTTTTGCATTAAGTGAGAAGTTTACGAACGAGTTTAAAGATTTTTGGAATTTACCTGAAGACTGGATGGTTTATGAGGAAGATCTAGGTGTACCTATGCTAGGAAAACACATCAATCATTTCAAAAAACATAAAATCTAAGAGAGGTGAAACGAGATGGCAAAATACGATAAGAAAGTAATTAGTGAGTTAATTGATGGTAGATTAGAATTTTATCAACTAAAAGATATGATGTCTAGCCATAAAGACCCTGAACGTTTTGAATTATACAGAGAAGTATTACAAGAACGTGTATCTTGGGATGACCCTATTCTTATTCCTTATGGATTACATCTTTATATTGTACAAAAGAAAAATGGAGACCGCATGGTAAAGTGTGATTGTGGTCATGAGTTTTGTAATTATAAAGATAATTGGAAGTTGCATGCTAAAATATTTGTTCGCGATACTCAGGAAAAAATGAACGAAATTTATCCTAAATTAATGGCTCCTGATACAGATTGGCAGGTCATTCGAGAATATTATTGCCCAGGTTGTGGATCCCAACTAGAAGTTGAAGCAGTGCCTCCTTGGTACCCAATCCTTCTAGATTTTGAACCAGATATTGATACTTTTTATAATGAATGGGTAAAAGTACCTTTACCTAAAGCATAATAACTGTTTGAGTGGTGGTTCTATGGAATCATCGTTTTTTTTTTTTTATAAAATTCATTGACATGCGAAATTAGTAGTTGTAAGATTATTCGTAATAGTTGTAAAATTCTAACAGCAATAAGCATAAGGAGGGATATTTTTTGTGCGTTCTAGTTTAGCTGTTTATACCGTTCGTGAAATTTCAAAAAAAATGAAACAATTAGAGGCTCAGTGGGAAGAATTTATTGTAAAAAAACAAAGTCCTAGGGACATTCGGACGACAATTCTTGAGTCATGGGAACGTTGTAAAAACTATAATCTTAATCCTCGCCAAAAACAAGCACCAGTCACCTTATCCGAAGATCAATTAGTTGAACTAATTAATACATCAACTCTCTATCAAGCCTCCCAACCTGTAATAAAAGAAGTATATCATCAAATTGAATGTACAGGTCACCTTATTACTCTAGCAGATGAAAATGGAAGAATTATAAATTTAGAAGGAACTTCACAAGTTTTAAAACAAGCTCAACAAATGAATTTTAGTCTTGGTGCTGATTGGAGTGAACATGCAGCAGGTTCAAATGCGATTGGAACATCTATTACCCTAGGTAAACCAATTCAAATTTTTTCATTTGAACATTATTGCCAGGGGGTTCACCCGTGGGTTTGTTCTGGAGCACCCATTAAGGATCCATTTACCGGAAAAATTCTAGGTGCAATTGATCTTACAGGACCAAGTGATTTTGCCCAACCACATTCTCTCATACTTATTCAAAATATAGCATCTATGATTCAACAAAGCTTATTTAATTCCTCCTTTAAATCTAGACAATATTTACTAGACTGTTATGAGACTGAAATAAAAAAGAGGAAGTCCAATCACATAATCGTAGTTGATGAAGAGCTAAACATAGTGAAAGCAGGTTCGGAATGTATGGCATTGCTTCAGATTAATGACTGGAGTGAATTATCGACTATACCTGAACTAAATTTATTGAAAAAAGCCCTTTTAAATTGTGATGAACAAGAACAGGAATTGCATCTTCCGACATTACAATTAAATGTGTTTATTCGTAGAATTGAATTTGAATCTAAAAGAACCGGTTTTATAATTTATCTCGAAAAAATAGTGAGAAAACAGATTTCAAATTTAAATCATTCGACTGTTTGGAGAAATATTATTGGTCAATCTACTACCTTAAAAGAGATTGTTCATAAGGCACAGATTGTTGCCCGAACCGATGTTACTATACTGCTTACAGGGGAAAGCGGGACTGGCAAAGAGGTATTTGCAAATGCTATACATAAAGAAAGTTTACGACATGATTCACCTTTTATAGCTGTTAACTGCGGAGCTATCCCCAAGGATCTCATCACTAGTGAATTGTTTGGATATGAACCTGGTTCTTTTACAGGCGGAAAACGAGAAGGTCGAAAGGGGAAGTTTGAGGAAGCTAATGGAGGTACACTCTTTTTAGATGAGATTGGAGAAATGCCTCTTGATCTACAAGTCTATTTATTGCGTGTATTACAAGAAAGAAAAGTTGAACGTCTAGGTTCATCCAAATCTATCCCAATAGATGTACGAGTTATTGCTGCTACAAATCAAGATTTAATGGATCTTATTAACAAAGGAAAATTTCGTGCTGATCTCTATTATCGCCTAAATGGAGTTGAACTTCACCTGCCATCATTGCGAGAACGTAAAGAAGATATACCACTGTTATGTCGTCACTTTGCTATTCATAGCGCTAATAGATATGGTAAACCTGAACCAGAAATCGATCATGTTGTGTTATCCTTCTTAATCGAATATCACTGGCCAGGAAACATTCGGGAATTAAGGAATATTATTGAGCATGCTGTACTTTTTTGCGATGGCAATAGAATTACTATGGATGCCTTGCCAAACAGATTGGACACTCCAAATAAACAATCATCCAGCAATATTATACCTAATTCACTAGAACAGGAAGAAAAAAGAAAAATAGAGCAATTGCTCTCTATAACGGGATGGAATTTATCTGAAGTTGCCAGACAGTGTGGAATAGCACGGTCAACCCTTTATAGAAAAATTAAGAAGTATCAGCTATAAAAAGAATGTATGCGTTTAATTGGAGGGAAAGGATAAACATTCCCTCCAACAAATATACTATTATATTAAATTAGTTTGTTTTGAGTTAAAAAGGTGTCAAACTTCGATTTTATGAATCGGGTTTGACATCTTTTTATGTACTATGTTAAATGCAAAAAAGAACACTTGTTCCTTTTGCGAGTTTATTGTATAATTCTCTAAAGCCGAGCTAATCAATGGTTTCTTTGAGACCTATTTAACACTAGACGAAAAGGAGGAGAATCAACTAATGGAGGAAATTAACCAATTGAATCGTGGTGAAGCAGAACAAATTCTAAAATTACCAAATTCATGGATTGAAAAAGGAATTGAAAGAGGTATTGAAAAAGGGAAAATGGAGGAAAAAAAGAAGATTGCACTTGAAATGTTAAAAGAGGGATTGTCAATGGACTTAATTATCAAAGTAACACATCTTAGCAACGAAGAAATCGAGAATTTGCGCGAAAATAAGTAATTTTAAACTTACCATGGGACGATCCTTTTGTTGCATCTACTAGATATCAGAAAGCATACGTAATCAAAATTAATTGAATTTAGTTAAAAAATATAGAAATTTCGATAGGGAGGACTCTTTCATGGCTGAAATCAAATTTGAAATCTTCGAAACCTTTGCCGTTCTTTCTGAAGGTAATAAAGGATGGAAAAAAGAGTTTAATCTCATGAGTTGGAATGACCGGGAACCTAAGTATGATATTCGCGATTGGTCTGAGGACCATCAAAAAATGGGGAAGGGCGTTACACTTTCGCTTTCTGAACTTCAAAAATTGAAAGATGTGTTAAACAAGATGCCAGAACTAGATCCCAAATAGTTATGTATCCTTTATGTTGTTCAAATACTAATCGACTTTACTTAATAATAATCTTCGTTAAAGGGTTAGCCAGCAGTCACTGTACACTTATAAATAATAATTCAAATCACCCTGCATAATACTAACCAATATGCTATAGTTAATAAGCCTTTGAATAACAAAATGGCATTACTATAAGAAAAGAGACGTGATTACCCTTGCCTGATTTTTTACAACTTGGAATTCGAAAAGAAATTAACCATACATTAAAGTCATTAGGAATTGTGGCCCCTACTTCCATACAGGAAAAGACAATACCAACTGTCCTTGAGGGGAAGGATGTTATTGCACAAGCACAAACTGGAACAGGAAAAACATTAGCTTTTGTTCTTCCCATACTTGAACGGATTGATATTAACAAGTCGGAGGTTCAAGCACTAATTTTAACGCCCACACGTGAATTGGCTCAGCAAATTTCAAAAGAAATAAAGAAAATGATTGAGAACCTTGAAGGCGTAAATGTATTAGCGGTGTACGGTGGTCAGGATGTTGAGCATCAATTGAAAAAGCTAAAAGGAGTTCAACATATTGTCGTCGCAACCCCTGGTCGTTTGCTAGATCATATTCGTCGTGAAACCATTGATCTTTCAAGTATCGAGATGCTTGTGCTAGATGAAGCCGATCAAATGTTACATATGGGTTTTCTTCCAGAGGTAGAGGACATTATTTATGAAACACTTTCTACTCGACAATCAATGCTGTTCTCTGCGACAATGCCAAAAGAAATTCAATCTCTTGCTAAAAAATACATGGCGGAACCAGAGATAATTGAAGTGACAGCAAAAAAAGTAACAGTGGAAGAGATAAAACAAGTTGTCATTGAAACAACTGATCGTAGAAAACAGGCAACTTTATTGCATTTAATAGAAGAACATCGACCTTTTCTAGGGATTATTTTTTGTCGTACAAAAATTCGTGTTAGTAAGCTTCAAGATGCACTTATTGCCAATGGGTATGAATCAGACGAACT
>JAENZK010000296.1 GCA_016841285.1 Guptibacillus hwajinpoensis
AAGTCCGTAAAAAAGGGGTTGATGGAAAAGATATGTTTATTGATATCGGGGCAACAAGTAAAGAAGAAGCGCTTGCGTGGGGCGTTCTACCGGGTGACTCGATTGTGCCATATTTTGAATTTACAGTTATGAATAATGAGAAAATGTTGCTTGCAAAAGCGTGGGATAACAGAATTGGATGTGCGATCGCAATCGATGTGTTAAAGAACCTTAAAGATGTAGACCATCCGAATATTGTTTATGGGGTTGGAACCGTCCAAGAAGAGGTTGGATTAAGAGGGGCAAAAACAGCAACTGCACAAATTAAACCAGATATCGGATTTGCTGTTGATGTCGGTATTGCTGGTGATACACCTGGAATCACTGAAAAAGAATCAATTAGTAAAATGGGAGAAGGCCCGCAAATCATTTTATATGATGCGTCAATTGTTTCTCATAAAGGACTTCGAGATTTTGTCGTCAGTGTCGCAGAAGAAAAAAATATTCCTTATCAATTTGATTCAATGGCTGGTGGCGGAACGGATGCTGGTTCAATCCATTTAACCGCCAACGGTGTACCTGCATTAGCGATCACGATTGCGACACGTTATATTCACTCAAACGCGGCCATGCTTCACCGGGACGACTATGAAAATGCCGTGAAACTAATTGTTGAGGTTATTAAGCGATTAGATTCTGAAAAAGTAAAAGAAATCATTTTTGACTAAACAAACAAAAAACGAGGATATTCACTAGTGAATATGACCTCGTTTTTTATTCATTGCTTTTGTAAACCGCTCCTTAGGTTAGATAACATCTCTTCTTTTTCTTCCTCATTGGCATTTTGCCAAATGACTTCAAATAGCACTCCAAGTCCAGGAAGCATTTTCTCCTCTTGACTCCGGATCGCATCAATAATCGTGTCTTCTAACTCTTCTTTTGTGTTGGTTGAAACATTTTGAATAATGGCATGGCGTAAATTTAGATTCATTAATAGGCACCCCTTTTTCTAAACAAGTTTCAACATTAGTTTCCACAAAATTTATTGGATTATGTAAAAATTTCTTTGTTTTATATATAATGATTATTAGTGAAATGAAATAATGAGGTGGATAATTATGATTACACGGATTGAATCAACGCAAAATCCACGTGTAAAGCAATGGAAAAAGCTGCAAACAAAAAAAGAACGAAATAAAACGGGTTTATTTTTAATAGAAGGCATGCATTTAATTGAAGAAGCTTTAAAATATAAAGCTTACGTGAAAGAATTGATTGTTCGTGAGGGAACCGAATATTCACTATTAGACGCAGGAAATATTGATATTTTTGAAGTGACTGAAGATATAATGAAGCAGATTTCTGATACAGAAACACCTCAAGGTATGGCTGCTGTTTGTGGAATGAAGGGAACTGCACCTATTAACATTGCTACAGCTAAGATGCTTTTGATTGATAATGTACAAGACCCTGGTAATCTTGGCACGATGATCCGAACTGCAGATGCTGTTGGAATGGATGCCGTCATTCTTGGGGAAGGCTGTGTAGATTTATACAATGGTAAGGTTATAAGAGCAACCCAAGGTTCTTTATTCCATATTCCGATTATGGATGGGAATTTAGATGTTTGGATTAAACGTCTAAATGTGATTGGTGTGCCGGTGTACGGGACAGCCTTGGAAGGGGCGCGCAATTATAAAGAAATCGAGTCGCAGAAGCATTTTGCCCTCCTTGTCGGCAATGAAGGAAATGGAGTGGACCCTAAATTATTAAAACAAACAGATGAAAATTTATATATTCCGATATACGGACAAGCTGAGTCTTTAAATGTTTCGATTGCCACAGGGATCCTGCTCTATCACTTAAAGGGATAGTTAGCAAAAAATTTTTGGGGTTTGCCTCCGAACGGAACTTATACCATAATGATATAGATAATTTTATTCCTAAGCTGTGAAGGCATATAGTAAGTTACCACTCGACTTACCAGGGAGAAGATGCCATAGACTGCAAGCATCTTTAGGATCGAAGTAGCTGAATTCACTCTGGAGCTGACGCTTGGACCTTTAAGATTTTTCATGAAGTAAAGGCGTTCCGGTTGGATAACCGTTATTACAATGAAGTGAACGGTGCTTTGATTAGCACTGTTAATTAGGGTGGTACCGCGAAAGATAAGTCTTCGTCCCTTCTGGGATAGAAGGCTTTTTTTATTTTCTAGTCTGTGTTAAAGGTGAATGTTGATTATCGACTCTTGTTGATTGGAGTGTAAGGCGGCGACTCCTGCGGGAAAAGCGCGTCCAGGTGAGACCCCGCAGGAGTGGAGCGACGAGGAGGCTCACGGACCGCCCGCGGAAAGCGTCCGCCTGTAACGGAAATCAACAACCAATATTAACATAGCCATTTTCTAAAAATAGGAGGATTCAAATGGAAGCCAGGTTAAAAGAACTACAAGCAGAGGCTCTTCAAAAAGTTGAGCAAGCGGAAGACTTAAAAGCATTGAATGATATCCGCGTTGCATATTTAGGTAAAAAAGGTCCGATTACGGAAGTATTACGTGGCATGGGGAAATTATCGGCGGAGGAACGTCCGGTTATTGGTCAATTAGCCAATGACGTTCGTGCTGCTATTCAAGAAAAGCTTGAAGAAAAACAACAAAGATTTGAAAAAGTGGAAGTTGAGAAAAAGCTGGCTGCTGAGAAAGTTGATGTCACCCTTCCAGGCCGTCCAGTGCGTGCAGGAAATCATCATCCATTAACAGCAGTTATTGAAGAAATTGAGGATTTATTTATCGGCATGGGGTACCAAATTGCCGAAGGTCCTGAGGTTGAAAAAGACTATTATAATTTTGAAGCATTAAATTTACCAAAGGGTCATCCGGCCCGTGATATGCAGGATTCTTTCTACATTACAGAAGAAATTCTGCTTCGCACCCATACATCACCTGTTCAAGCAAGAACAATGGAAAAGCATGAGGGTCGTGGACCAGTTAAAATTATTTGTCCGGGCAAGGTATATCGCCGTGACAATGATGACGCAACTCATTCCCATCAATTCATGCAAATCGAAGGCCTTGTTGTTGATGAAAATATCCGCATGAGCGACTTAAAAGGAACGCTTGAAGTATTTGCGAAAAAGATGTTTGGCGAAGATCGCAAAATTCGTCTCCGCCCAAGCTTCTTCCCGTTTACAGAGCCGTCAGTTGAAGTTGACGTTTCATGTATGTGTGGCGGTCATGGTTGTTCAATCTGTAAGCATACTGGCTGGATTGAAATTCTAGGTGCAGGAATGGTTCATCCAAATGTACTTGAAATGGCCGGCTTTGATTCGAAAAAATATACAGGATTCGCCTTTGGTATGGGTCCTGAACGTATCGCAATGTTGAAATACGGCATTGATGATATTCGTCATTTCTATACGAACGATATCCGTTTTTTAAAGCAATTTAAACGATCATAAGAAAAGCGGAAGCGACCGTTAAGCGCCGTACAAACTGGAGCTCTCCGCAATGAGATAAAGGAAACACAGCGAGGTACGAGCTGATGTTGACTTATCGTAGTGGAGGAGAGTGAAGTTTGCTAGGCGCTGGGAGCTGGAGCTAGACAATATTAAGGAGGGTAATTAAGTGTTAGTATCTTATAATTGGCTAAAAGACTATGTTGATATAAATGATGTTTCAGCTGAAGAGCTTGGTGAGAAAATTACAAGAGCTGGAATTGAAGTTGAGCAGGTTGAGGTTTTAAATAAAGGCATTGAAGGCGTTGTTGTCGGCCATGTTCTGGAATGTGTGAAACATCCTGAGGCTGATAAGTTGAATATTTGCCAGGTAGACCTTGGGGAAGAGGAACCAAAGCAAATTATTTGTGGAGCGCCAAATGTTGCCGCTGGACAAAAGGTGATTGTTGCTAAAATTGGGGCTGTTCTCCCTGGGAATTTTAAAATTAAAAAAGCAAAACTTCGTGGTGAAGCATCGAATGGGATGATTTGTTCTTTGCAGGAACTTGGAATTGAATCTAAGTTTGTACCAAAAGAATATGCGACCGGTATTTTTGTTTTCCCGTTTGATGTTGAAGTTGGAGCTGACCCACTGGAATATTTGAATCTAAATGATAAGGTGTTGGAGCTAAGCTTAACTCCGAATCGTTCTGATGCACTCAGCATGCTAGGTGTTGCTTATGAAGTTGCGGCAATTTTAGGTCGTGAAGTCAAGCTGCCAAAACCAGTTATGAATGAGGTAAAGGAAAAGGCTTCTGATTATATTAAAATTACGATTGATGCAAAAGAGGATTGTCCATACTATGCGGCTCGTGTAGTGAAAGGTGTAAAAATCGGCCCATCACCATTATGGATGCAAATGCGCTTAATGGCTGCCGGAATCCGCCCAATCAAGAATGTTGTTGATATTACGAACTACAGCTTAATTGAATATGGCCAGCCGTTGCATGCTTTCGATTATGATCGATTGGGTTCTAAAGAAATTTTAGTAAGACGCGCAGAACAGGATGAGAAGTTCGTAACTTTAGATGACCAAGAACGGACATTAAAAGGTGACCAGTTAGTGATCACGAACGGAACAGAGCCTGTTGCCTTAGCTGGTGTGATGGGTGGAGCGAATTCTGAGGTGCATGATGGAACAGTTAATGTTTTAATCGAAGCCGCTGTCTTTAACGGTTTGACTGTTCGTAAAGCATCCAAAGATCATGGATTACGCAGTGAAGCAAGCACACGTTTCGAAAAAGGAATCGATCCAGAACGTACTAAAGAAGCAGGCGATCGTGCCGCAGCATTAATGGCTGAACTTGCCGGTGGAGAAGTGCTTGAAGGGGTAGTTGCTGTCGATTATTTACAATCAGCAGCTGTTAAGGTTTCTGTATCAACAGAACGTATTAACCAAGTACTGGGAACGAACATTACAACGGAAGAGGTTGCAAACATTTTTAGCCGTTTACAATTTGAATTTACTGAGGAAAATGGTAATTTCACAGTAACAGCACCGTCTAGAAGACGTGATATCGCCATTCCGGAAGACTTAATTGAAGAGGTTGCCCGGCTTTACGGCTATGATTTCATCCCAACTACATTGCCGGTCGGTGACGCTACTCCGGGGAAATTATCTGATTATCAGCTAAAACGCCGTAAAGTTCGGAAGTTTTTAGAAGGTGCTGGTTTATCTGAAGCGGTAACCTATTCATTAACAAGCTCAGAAAGAGCGTTGTTGTATAAAGATGATACAACAAAAGCAACACCAATTCGTTTATCAATGCCAATGAGTGAAGAGCGTAGCACATTACGTTTAAGCTTAGTTCCACATTTATTAGAGGCTGTTGCCCATAATAATGCTCGTCAGCTTGATAATGTGGCTCTTTATGAAATCGGGAAGGTTTATTTAATAGAAGATAGAATTGAAAATGAGCAGCCAAATGAAAGAGAGAACTTAGCCGGTGCAATTACTGGACTTTGGCACTCCCATTCTTGGCAAGGAGAGAAAAAGGCTGTAGATTTCTTCGTTGCCAAGGGAATTCTTGAAGGTCTATTTGATGTATTAGGTTTGAATGAGCGAATTACATTTGAACAAGGTAGTAAGGAGGGTCTTCATCCTGGACGTACGGCAACCATAAAGCTGGACGGGGAATATATCGGCTTTATTGGTCAAGTACATCCAGATGCACAAAAGGCGCTTGCTCTTAACCCAACCTATGTATATGAAGTAAACTTAGATAAACTCTTACGTGC
>JAENZK010000297.1 GCA_016841285.1 Guptibacillus hwajinpoensis
TTGATACAAGTAAGACATTCGCTCATTCATTCGGTCAGCTGCCATTGTATACTGATTTAAATCATTGGAGCCGATGCTGAAAAAATCGACCTCATTTGCAAATTGATAAGCCATTAGCGCGGTCGAAGGAATTTCTACCATGATTCCTAGTTCAATTTGATCACTAATCGGTGCTCTGGCCTTTATTAACTTTATCTTTTCCTCCTCGAAAATTCTTTTGGCTTCGCGGAATTCTTCCAAAGTCGCTATCATGGGGAACATAATTTTTAAGTTTCCATAAGAACTAGCCCGGAGTAAGGCACGTAGCTGTGTACGGAAGAGATCTTGCTCTTTCAGACAGAACCTTATCCCACGAAAACCAAGAAAAGGATTCATTTCCTTCGGGAGGTCCAAGTAAGGCAGTTCTTTATCTCCTCCAATGTCAATTGTTCGAACCACTACCGGTTTTCCGTTCATTCCTTCCACCACTGCTTTATAGGCTTCAAATTGTTCCTCTTCTGTTGGGAGTTGGCTCCGACCTATGTATAGGAATTCCGTTCTAAATAGTCCGATTCCTTCAGCACCATGATTGATTACAGCATTTAAATCCTTTGGCGTACCAATATTGGCTAGTAATTTTACATGGAAACCATCAGCTGTGATTGTCGGTTCATGAATAAGTTTCTTCCACTTCACTTGTTGTTGTTCCATACGTATTTGTTCATTTTTATAATAAGTAAGAATTTCTGATGTGGGGTTAATATGTACCTCGCCTTTTATTCCATCAACGATGATTAGGTCCCCATTTTCAATTATTTCCGTTGCTACCCTGGTGCCAATTACGCTAGGGATTTTCAATGAACGAGCTAAAATTGCTGTGTGGGAGGTTCGCCCCCCCGTATTTGTTGTGAAGCCTTTAACGAATGTATGATTGAATTGTACGGTTTGTGAAGGAGTTAAATTTTCTGCAATGATAATCACTTCTTCAGAAATCATGCTTAGGTTTACAATTTTAACACCAAGTAAATGAGACAGAATTCGTTTTTTAACATCTTGAATGTCAACAGCGCGTTCCTTCATTTGTTCATTTTCCATGTGTTCAAACATTGAAATGAACAACTTTGCTGTTTCCTGTAAAGCCTGTTCCGCATTCATTGTTTCTATTTTAATTTTTTCTTCTATTGGAGATATAAGCTCAGGGTCATTTAAGATGAGTAAATGCGCTTTCAGTATTTCTGCTTTATCCTTGTCAAGCTTCGCCTTTGCTCTTTTATAAATGATCTCAGTTTCTTCTTTTGCAGTGGCTAGTGCACCACGGAAACGTTCGACCTCCATTTCCGTATCCGTTATTGTTTTTTTATCAAATGATAAATCTGGTTCAACTAACAAATAGGCTTTTGCAATGGCAATACCTGGTGAGGCAGAAACCCCTTTTAACACTCGCATATTCGTTCTCCTTTTTAGGCACAATAAATTCCCCTACCCTTTATTCTCCGAAAATAACAATTTAATATTCAAGCCTAATCACAAACTGAAAAAATGACTAAAAATGACTGCCCATAGGACAGCCATTTTTATCGAAGATATTAATTTATAGATCATTTATTACAATATAAGAAGCCTTAAATGGACCATGGACACCAACTACAAGTTTTAACTCAATATCTGCAGAATTACTTGGTCCACTAATGAAATTAACACAGGCAGGCACATGGCCTGTTTTTTCATAAATCTCTCTCAACTTTTGTGCACCTTGTGTCATGCGAGCTACTATTGTACTTTTGGGAATAAGTGCAATATAAGTTGAAGGGAGAAAGCTAACCGTCCTGCCTCTTTCCTTATCACTAAATAATACAACCGTCCCCGATTCTGCAAGAGTAACTTCACTTATCGTGATACCAACATTCGCATTTTCTGCCTTTTTGACATTGTCATCACCTTTTGTGTAATCCCATTCATGAACATCGATGCTTTGACTTGGCCATTCTTCTTTAAAAAGAGAGTCGAGCCCCCAATCGGTGAAGCGATCATCCTTCCATTTCACAACAGGACCGCCGCCGTATTCGGAAACGACCTTGTTCAGTATTGAGGATAATTCTTTAGTGTCAGTAATATAAAGACTTGTGTGGATCTTTTTACATTGTTCTTTTAAGATTTCAAGAAGCTCATCCTGTGTTGCATTTTGGAATACTTTATCCTGTGGCCGAAACTGCCAAGTTGGATTTTCTATTGGAGAAGAAACCCTGGCCCGACCCAGTTGGCTAGCAATTGTATTTAAAAATTTATCACGATTTTGGATAGTTCCAGCCATTATTTCTTACCTCCTTTTTCACGGTTATTAAACCAATCTCTAAATCTTTCTTTATTTGGTGCCGGGAACTCACGAATTTCCGTCCATGCCTTTAAAGGTCCAACCCCTTTTGAGATTTTATCTCCAACTGTAAAAGGATTCATCGCAGTAGGCGCTACTTTAGAACCTAGTTTGTACAATGTAGGTGAAGCTGCACCTAGGCCAAATGCTTTCATAGCCAGCTTTTCTGAAATTGGTGCTTTCCCTTCTTTTTCAACGATAATTTCCCGATGCTTGTGGATAAGCTGATGCAACGGAATTTTAACTGGGCAAACTTCGGTACAGGCCCCACAAAGTGTTGATGCGTAAGGAAGCTCTTTGTATTTATCGTAGCCACCAAGGAGTGGTGAAAGAACGGCCCCAACTGGTCCGGAATAAATAGAACCGTAGGAATGCCCTCCAATATGACGATAAACCGGGCAGACATTGGCACATGCAGCACAACGGATACATTGCAGTACCGACTGGAACTCTCCACCTAGAATATCGGAGCGGCCATTATCAATAATGACTAAATGAAATTCCTCCGGACCATCTACATCCCCTTCTTCTCTTGGTCCTGTAAGCACTGTCACATAGCTTGGCAGCTTCTGTCCAACCGCACTTCTTGTCAGCATTGAGACTAGGACTTCCATCTCTTCGAAGGTCGGTACAAGGCGTTCCATTCCCATTACCGTAATTTGCGTTTTCGGTAATGATGTTACTAAATCGGCGTTTCCTTCATTCGTTACTATACAGACGGAACCTGTTTCAGCGACCGCAAAATTACAACCCGTAATCCCGATATCTGCTGTTAAATATTCCTGACGCAGCATTTCGCGTGCATGCCACGCCAATTCTTCATGATTGGCAGATTTGGTATAGCCTAGTTTTTCAGCAAAAACATCACGAACCTGTTCTTTATTTTTATGAAGGGCGGGAGCAACGAAATGGGATGGTGGATCGTGATCGTCTACTTGTAGAATGTATTCCCCAAGGTCGGTCTCAATGACCTGACAGCCCTCGGCTTCCAAAGATTGATTTAAACTGATTTCTTCCGTTACCATTGATTTCGATTTTACAATCTTTTTGGCGTTTTTCTTTTTAGCGACTTCCTTTATATACTCAGATGCTTCTTCCTTTGTTTGGGCGAAAAAGACATGTCCGCCCCGTTTAGCAACATTTTCACTAAGTTGCTCTAAATAGTAATCTAAATATTGAAGCACATGCTGTCTGATTTCTTCTCCATGGTTGCGCCATTCTTCCCAATTTCCAAGTTCTTGGACAGCCAGCTGCCTTCTTGCTTCAATGCTATCCTGGGCACTAGCTACAGCCCCACGCATAAAATCATTATGGATTCCTTGATCAACCCGTTCATTAAACGGTTGATTCCCTATTTCAATTGGCATCCTTACTCCTCCTTTTCGTTAACGGCTGTTTAAAATCTCTGCAATATGCATAACCTTGATCGGTTTTCCCTTTCTCTCAATCCGTCCACCAATATTCATTAGGCAGCCTGCATCGGCACCAATTAAATACTCTGCACCCGTTTCCTCAACATGCTGTACCTTTTCATCAACCATCTGTTCTGATATTTGGGCCATTTTGACGGAAAAAGTACCACCAAAACCACAGCATTTTTCTTTACCAGGCAGTTCTGTAAACTTCAAACCTTTGACATTTTTTAATAGTATCATTGGAGGTTCTTTTACTCCTAATAGACGGGTCATGTGACAAGAGGTATGATATGTAACGGTTCCTTCAAAGCGAGCCCCGACATCCTCCACTTTTAACACTTCAACGATAAATTGAGTAAGCTCATATGTTTTATCTGCGAGTTGTTTTGCTTTGGGCTCCCAGATTGGGTCTCCTGCAAAAATATGAGGATATTCCTTAAACATATACGCACATGAACCTGATGGGGATACAACATATTCAGCATTCTTAAATGTTTCAATCATCAATTTCATCGCTTCTTTTGATTCTTTTACATACCCGCTATTATAGGATGGCTGCCCACAGCAAACCTGTGATTCAGGAAAATCAATCTCACAGCCAAGCCTTTCAAGCAATTCAACTGTTGCTTTTCCAACATTGCTTTGAAACATATCTACCAAACATGTAGCAAACAATGAAACCTTCATTTTTTCCAACTCCCTAGTTTTATTCTTCATATGATAATCAGGTCATCTGATGACTTAATTTTAAAAAATTCCGTTGATAAATTCATCATACAATAAATGCTGTTATTTTTTAAGATAGAATCGTTAATTCATCGGTTCTGTTTGATTAAAATATTGCTTTAACATATCCTCTACATTTTCAATGTGTATAAGCATCGCCTGGCTGGCTCTTTCCTCATTTTGATCTTTTATTGCTTCGTAAATGCTCCTATGCTCATTATAAAGACGTTCAAAATTGCTATAATTTGAGAAAAACCAAACCTTGCGAATTTCCTTCATACTTTCACCCATGAGTCCTGAAACTTGATTCATTAATTGGATTAATAAAGGATTATTCGATGCTTCTGTTACAGCTAAATGAAACTCCAAATCAGCCATTTCACCAAGCTCTTTTTTCGCGTTTTTCATGTTATTTAGTGCAACTTCCATCGAATCGAGCTGTTCAGTTGTTCTTTTTTTAGCAGCAGCCGCCGCAGAACCAACCTCAATTATTTTTCTGACTTCAAGTAAATTGAAAATATCTTGTTTGTTCATCAGGATCGCCATAGATAACGGGAAAGTAACATTGGATGAATCGAATTGTTTTACATAAGTACCCTCCCCTTGTTTCATTTCAACAAGGCCCATAGCTCGTAAAGATGTTAAGGCTTCTCGAATGGCTGAACGGCCTACCTGGAAATTTTCAGCTAATTGTTGAACAGAATCCAGTTTGTCCCCTGGCTTTAATTTCCCGGAACGGATCATTTCATGAATAGCCTCAGCGACTTCCTCGTAGATCTTTTTGGGTTTAATTTTTTTGTAATTCATGTATTGTGCTCACCACCTTGATAGCGGATATTTCTTTAATCTTTTTAATTTATCATACTCGTTATTGAAATACTTGTCACCTAATAAAAATGCTCCCATTCCGGGGGATTGCCCTTCTTTGATTCCCTGTTTCTACTACAATCTTACTGTCCGGGAATCATAGGCCTTCTTTGGTTCCCATTTCTTACTCCAATCTTACTGTCAGGGAATCATAGACCTTCTTTGATTCCCATTTCTTACTCCAATCTTACTGGTTGGGAATCATAGGCCTTCTTTGATTCCCATTTCTTACTTCAATCTTACTGTCAGGGAATCATAGACCTTCTTTGATTCCCATTTCTTACTCCAA
>JAENZK010000298.1 GCA_016841285.1 Guptibacillus hwajinpoensis
ATTGTTGGTACATCCGCTTTGCCTGTTACTGCCCAACTGATAAATAACGCCGCGACCGCACCAGCACCTGCTGCTAATTGCGTATTCAAGGAAACGAAACCAAAGAAGGCGTCAGCTACTCCAAATGTACTACCGGCATTAAACCCAAACCAACCTACCCATAAAATGAGAACTCCTAATGCAGTAAAAACTTGGTTATGACCCGCTAAATCATTTGAGGAGCCATCTTTATTGAATTTACCAATACGCGGCTTTAATATCATCGTCGCTGCTAAGGCAGCCATCGCACCCGTTAAATGAACAACAGTCGATCCCGCAAAGTCCTGTTTTCCATGTTCAGCTAACCAGCCACCACCCCAAATCCAATGTGCTACTACCGGATAAATCAAAGCAGAGAATAGAATCGCAAAGATTACATAAGCAGATAATTTTGCACGTTCTGCAAATCCACCAAACGCAATGGTTAGAGAAACTAAAGCAAACATCATTTGGAACACAAAATCTACTGCAGGGGATAACCCTTCCTCACTAAATGTTGCATCTCCATAGAAAAAATTAGACAACCCGATAAATCCATTACCTTCTCCATAAACAAATCCATATCCAACTGCCCAAAACACCAGAGATCCAAGTCCAGCAGTGAAGACGGTTTTACCTGCGATATGACCAGCATTTTTCATTCTAGTTGAGCCGGCTTCAAGTAAAATAAATCCGCCTAACATAAAAAATACTAAAATCGCTCCAAGCATCACCCACAAATTATCCATAAGTACCATTTCCATTTGATAAACTCATCCTCTCTGTAATTTGATTAAGACTAACTTTTGATTAATTCAGATTATACAAAGGGATTTAACAACCAACTACAATCATGTTAGATTTCCTTACATACTTTTTTATTGTTAAAAATTTTTATTAATCTTTTAAAACAATACAGGCAACACATTAAACGCTTTCATATTAGTATTTTACCAATTAATATAATTGACAAAATATTTAAATATATAATATCTTTTTACTATTAATGTTACATTTCCTCACATGTTAAACAGGGAAGGTGATTTTTAAAATGACAATAGATAACTCCTATAAGGATAAAAAAGTGATAACGATTGGAGTGGTAAGTGAACTAACAGGCTTATCCGAAAGACAAATACGTTATTACGAGGAGCGAAAACTAATCTTTCCTGAAAGAAAAGAAGGTAAAAGCCGCAAATACTCTTTTAATGATATTGAGACTCTAATCGATATTGCCAATAAGATAGAGGAAGGCACTCAGACATATGAAATTAGGCAGGATATGATAAAGAAGCAAAAACTCAAAGATGAAAAGGAAATTAAAAAGCAAATGATTCAAGGTCAGCTCAACGCTCATTTTGGCATACAAAAGAAACATTATCGCTAAAACGAGGTTTTGGGAAACTATTTACATTGTTCAATTAGGGGAGTATTATAACACTTGATTAACTTAATAATTTTTATAATATCGCTGAATTCCTTATAGGAAGCGGAGGAACCATTTTTCGTAACATCATAAGTTACTTGGGGTGAATCCTTATAGGTAGGGCTACTCTCATAGTCCAAATCCGACAGCTAACTTCGCAAGCGTTTTGAGAGAGGATGATGAAATCTGTAACGAAACTTGGCTACAGGGGAATTCTGCCTCTGTGGTTTTTTTGTACCTATTTTTATATTAAACATGATTAGAAAGGACTTTATTAAGATGTCAAAAAAGCAATTTGCCGTTATTGGGTTAGGTCATTTCGGAGGGAACATTTGTAAAGAATTATATAACGCTGGTTTTGAAGTGTTAGCGATTGATCGGGAAGAGGCTTTAGTATCTGATTATATTAAATTTAGTACACATGCTGTGCAAGCTGATACTACCGATGAAATGGTATTAAGGAAGTTAGGATTAAGAAATTTTGATTATGTTGTTGTTGCAATCGGGGAAGATCTCCAAGCAAGTATTTTAACAACCCTGTTATTAAAAGAAATTGGTGTGGAAAAGGTTTGGGTAAAGACAAAAAATGAGTATCACCAAAAGGTACTAGAAAAAATCGGAGCGGACCGCATCATCTATCCTGAACGCGATATGGCAAAGAGAATTGCCCAATATATGATATCAGAAAAAATTGTTGACTTTATAGAGTTATCCGATAAGTATAGCATCGTAGAATTAATTGCATCTGACAAAGTGAATCAAAAGACTTTATTAGAATTAAACATTAGAGCAAAATACGGTTGTACCATTGTTGCTATTAAAAATGAAGGAGATATTTTGGTTTCTCCTCCAGCTGATAGGTTTATAAATAAAGGAGATATACTTGTTGTTGCAGGACATAATAATGATATTGAAAGATTTCAACGAGAGGGTATCTAAATGAAGGCGAGAATTATTAATTTAAGTCCACCCCAAGTATTACTTAATGTCTTTTTGATTGGTATTCTCTTAGGGACATTATTGCTTAAAATCCCCCTTTCATCTACTAGTCCAATTTCATGGTTAGATGCTTTTTTTACCGCAACCTCTGCCATGACTGTAACGGGTTTAGCAGTAGTGGATACGGGAACTGCATTTACAACCTTTGGACAGGTCGTTATTATGATTTTGATTCAAACGGGCGGACTTGGTATTATGTCTTTTGCGGTGCTTATATTTTTGGCACTTGGGCGAAAAATTGGTTTTAAGCATCGAATCCTTATCCAACAGGCTTTAAACCAAACCTCTATAGGAGGTATCGTAATATTAGTTAAAAAGTTATTAGTCTTTTCCTTAATTATTGAAGGTATTGCGGTTTGTTTATTATCCATTCGGTGGATTCCTGAGTTAGGATGGAAACAAGGTATTTTTTCCAGTATCTTTCATTCCATATCCGCTTTTAACAATGCCGGATTTTCTATTTGGTCTGATAGTTTAATGAGTTACGTTGGTGATCCACTCGTGAACATCGTCATAACTTCCTTATTCATTCTAGGCGGGCTTGGATTTACAGTGATAGTAGACGTTTGGAGAACTAAAAATATCCGCAAATTATCACTTCATTCTAAGATCATGATATTTGGAACACTTTTTATAAACATATTTGCGTTTATCTTAGTTTTTTGTTTAGAGTATAATAACCCTCATACATTAGGGAATCTACCTTTTTTTGATAAAATATGGGGGGCTTACTTTCAAGCAGTCTCACCAAGAACAGCAGGTTTTAATTCTGTTGATATCGGAAGTTTAAAAGAATCAACCCTCTTTTTTATGATCGTTCTGATGTTTATAGGTGCAGGAAGCGCCTCAACTGGCGGTGGGATAAAATTAAAAACATTTATTGCAATGTTTTTATCCGTTCTTACGTTTATTAAAGGAAAAGAAGAAATTACAATCTATGGACGAACTCTTAATCCAAGCATTATTATTCGTTCTTTAGCCATATCTATGATCAGTATTTCTGTTGTCTTTTCAGGAGTATTTGTTTTGGAATTTACTCAGCGCTCATCATTTTTATCTATCGTATTTGAAGTCGTTTCTGCCTTTGGTACAGTTGGCTTATCAATGGGTCTTACTAGTGCTTTAACGTCTATAGGTAAAATTGTTATCATTATTATAATGTTTATTGGTAAAATCGGACCGCTAACATTAGCCTTTTCGTTAGCAAAGCCTGAAAAATCGCTTATTAAATCTCCTAAAGAAGATATTCTAACAGGTTGACAATACCGCAAACGAAAAAAAGAGCACAGAATAGCAGTGGCTATACTGTGCTTCTTTGTTTACTTGGACTAATCATGTTTTAAAAATACCCAAAATATCTCTTCTGAACGACTGCATGTTTTACCCAGTCGATAAGTGTAATGAAATCAAAAACCGGCAGTCCAGTTGCCCTCTGAATATAGCTTGCATAAGGTGGAAGATCACTGCATTCAAGAAGAATAGCGCCGATTTCAGGTCGCTCCTTGAGCAAGTTTTGTGTCACCTCTACAAGATCCTGGGTAAGAAGGGCATTGTCCAATGTTGTCTTTCCCCAGCGGATTGGTGCAAAGCTTTCTAAATCACCAATGTTCTGGATGATACAATCACTGGAATTCACACCGAGATTTTGGAGTAATTTATCATTTAAATTCTCTCCACTTGCCGCCAATACTGCTACCTTCTGAGGCGGTTTCAACCCCATTTTGATCATCGGAACCTGAAGCAGACTGGACAGAAATACCGGGACATTTACCGCTTCAGCCACCTGTTTCTGGAAATGGGCAAAGTAGCCACACGCACCAATAATGGCACGAACTCCCTCGGCTTCAAGTTCACGTGCTGCTGCAATAATTTCAGCCTCTATTTCGGCAGCACCTACAAATAATAGTTCAATATCAAAATTTACTTTTTTGTAAAGAACCGGATAATCAAATGTAGTTGCATTCGCAACATTCCCCGGCAACTTAGGATATACTAAATCGACCGCAATAATCCCTATGGCATGTCCGGCTGTATAGGTTGCAGGAACAGAATGAACCTGTTCCAAATCTTTAGTTGTCTGTAAAATTCCTTGCCAGCTCATAACGATCACTCACTCCTATTTTTCTACATAAACCCCTTCGTTTAGGTATTGAAGAAGCTGTTCTTTATCCAAATGTCCGATACCCAAATCATCCAAAGTCATACCATTTTTATAGAAATCCTGTCCAGTCATCACTGAAGCTAGAGTAATCATACTATCAATAACCTTTGTTTCTACACCATATTTCTTTCCAAGCTCATGATAGATATGGCATCCAACTGGAATATCCTCGGTAATATAACGGTTATTAATTGAAAACGGACCAGTGCCATAAGCTGTTTCATATTGCTCATCAAATGGAACTATACAATCATCGCCCATATATTCCGGACCTAAAATACTAGTACGAGACATGAAATTCTTTTTCGGAAACTCCTGAATACCAACACCGATGGCTTTTGCCAGCTCCAACTCTTCTAAATAGAAAGAATACTGAACTTCTGCAATAGAAGGAGAATAAGCGTGACTATAAATAGAAAACGTATATTTATCATTTCCACCATAAATTTTTCCCCAGTTCTCCATTACACCAACTCCAAGCAGGGTACCTGGACAGTGAAGTACAGGATTTACATTACTAAATCCAATATCTAAAATAGTGTTGCCACTTGTAGGGCCATCACCTTGTGTAATCGAATCAAAACATCCTAAATACTTAGAACTCTCTAAGAAGACTTCTTGATCGGTAGATGGAAGTGAAGCACCACGCAATGTAATAGCACGGTATACTAGGAAAATTTCAGAGGTCATCACTCCACCCTCTGTCACAACGCGGGCACCATAAGGCGCACTTGACCAGCCACCGATGATAACCTTCTTATCGCAGCCCATCTCTCTCATTTTCTTTCTTAATTTTAAAGAACCATAATTATCAGGAATAATGTGGATAATCATTCCATCCTCAAGAGCTGGTACTAATTTCTCAAAAAAAGTATCATGGGCAATGGAAGGTACTGCGACAATTACTAATTTTGCTCCTTTTACACATTGTGCAATATCGGTCGTAATCATATCAAAATGTGCTGTTCCAGAACGTTTGAATGCATACTTGTTTGTCTCGTTTCCTTTTAAGGTAATCCCTGTTCGATCTA
>JAENZK010000299.1 GCA_016841285.1 Guptibacillus hwajinpoensis
GATATCCCGGTGCATTTGATTCCAGAATGATTTCCGGACGTTTTTTTCCATATCCGATAAGGCGCACCGCTTTCGGTACATAAATAGTTTTACTGATCCGGTAAGTACCTTCCGGTATAAACAGTATTCCGTAATTTTTTTCTTTCTTCACCTCATTAATTGCTATTTGAAGTGCATCCGAGACATCCCTTACCCCGTCTGCTTTGATGCCGTAGCTTTCATGAGTAAAGTAATATGCTTCGGAATCAACCGGCCTTTGTGTATAAACCGACTTTGTGGATGCAAGGTTGTTGTTAAAAATTGATACAAATCCGGTAATAATCAGAAATATAGTTGATAGCATTGTATTGTGACCTATTATTATTCTGTTTTCTCGACCAACAAAACCCAGTCCTGGTGCAGCCTCGTTGGTGGCACTCCCAGGGATTGTTGTTTTCCGCCTAAAATTTTGTTCACCGAACCCTTCTGAAGCGAGCCTCCTTCAAACGGATTAAACCAACGGATTTGAAACTGGCCGTTAGCATTCTTTAAATCCAGGTCTGCCTCTGTAAAGTCAGGTATGTAAAGGGCATATAGTGAATCCGTTTTTGAGAGGCAATAGGCCCCATCTGCATTCACCAAATTATGGCTCGGTTTCAATTCCCAATATGACAGATAGGTATTAAAAAATTCTTTAGCATAGTTTGTAATTTCCCAGAGGCGATCTCTCTGCCGCCAATCTTCGGAAGTTAAATCGGTGTGTGGATGCTTTGCTCCAAAATACCATTCAACACCGGCTCCTCCTGATAATAAGGTACCCCAAAGTGCGTAGCGTCGAAGTGTATTATGATTTGGGTCTTCGGCATCAGTCATGGCACCATCGTACCACATCCCAATTTCGTCCATCGTAATCAGCCATGGGTGACCAACGCTATCGGATTTTGCTTTCCAGTCAGAGACTATTTCAGGTGCTGTTTCTCTTTCGGCATGCTGCAGGGAAATACCATCCAAATATTCGTATCCAAGAATATTGTTTAAAATCTCCTTTCTAAGATCTTCATTAGGTAAGGTATGTAATACTACCGGATGGTTGTAAGGATCATTTTCTTTTATAAACATAGCCATGGCTTTTCGCTGTTTATCATCCTGGTAAGGATTATCCGGCGCCCATGGTGTTAGTCCATTCTCCTCACCTAAATTCCAAATTAAGCCAAGATGATGACCAAACCTTGCAATAAGTTCCCTATAGTATAGTTGGCGCATTGGCCCAGTATCTCCATTATCGAGCATGGTTTCATTTTCTGTTTCCTGTAACACTACATGTAATAATATTCCTTTTGATTGCATGTACTCAAATATGATTTCCCATTGATCTAATTTGCTCACATCAAATCGGGTAAAATCATCGGGACTAACATAGGGCCATACATCTTTTCCATCGCCTAAAATATTTAATGTCAGGAAGTAAGCTGAGTTCATTCCTTTTGACGCTAAATAATTGATAGCTCCAATCAGTGATTTCCCTTTTCCATTTTTCCATGTGGGATCTCCTGTTTTCCAATCCTTCAGATGTGGTTCATAACTATGAATATAAGTAGGTGCTGCTGCTTCTCCATCTCTTGCTTCAGCTTTGGTGCGATATGTACCATCAATATCAATGTAAGCCAATAGGTTTTCCGGACTATTTGTTCCGGCTTTAAGCCAATAATTATCGGTACCCATAAATTTAAAATATCCGTTAGATGCTTCTATTCGACCGTGAGCCCGAAAATCATCTCCGTCTTTATCTGATTTAATAACCATAAAATTGCCTTTAGCATTCGAGATAGAAACTGTTTCTCCAATATTTGGATCATCGATTAAGGCAATACTATCCCCTTTGCTTAGTTTTGCCGAGTACGACCATTTTCCTACCTTATCGGGTGTGAAACGTACTTGCCAAATCGAACCAGCGTTTGAGCTCGTTTCAGAAGCATTTCCATCAGCAGCATAAAATCCACGCATAGTTTGTTGGGTTTCTTCGTTTTTAAATTCAACATTTAATCGATATTTTAAAAAAGGATTTTCTTGATCCAGTTCAGATGTTTCAGGCCCTTTGAAGGAAAGAGTAATAGTGTGCCACTGCATATATACGGGAGTAATATCTAAGGTTTCAGATATTGGCTCGGCATCTCCTTTAGGTAATTCTAAACGTTCAATTGTTGTTAGTTCAGGTTCGCCTCCATGTTTTCCGCATCCTGAAGCAACATATACGTAGTTGCCAATAACGGCGAACCCTGTTCCATGTCTACCTTGATTAAAAGAAGGCCACTTACTCCATAATTTTGTTTTGGTATTAAATGCTTCCACCTCATTATGTGCCTCAACTTGCTCAGCCGTTTCTCCGCCACCAATTATAATCGAATTATTCCAAGTAAAAGCAAAGTTTCCGGCTCGTTTAGCGGGTATAGCCAGATTGTTGGTTACCGCTTCCCATTCTTGCGTGCTGAAATTATAAATATTGCCATGGCTCACTGTTAAAGCCATATCTTGATCGGTTATTTTCGAAGTGGTTCGGCCTGCAAATGCAAAAAGCTTTTTGTCAACAACTACAGCTTGAAAATGATCACGCGTATTTGGGGCATTTGCCAATGTTTTCCATTCGCCAGTTTCGGGATTATATTCATCAAACCATGGTTTGTAACCATTCATATGGCCATTTGTAATACCACCAATTAAATAAATCTTATTATTATAAACCACTGCACCAGCCCCACCTCTTCTTCGATGTTCAGGAATAGTGTCTCCATATACATATTCATCACGTTCGGGATAATATATAATAACCCTATCAACAGGCGTTTCGTTTGGCCATCCTCCGGTCAGGGCACCAATCAAATAAATCGCATCGTTAAAGACTACTGGTTGAAAGTGATGTAACTCAATAGGCGCAGCCGATTTCTCAGTCCATGTATTTGTGGCAGGATCAAATACCGAAGTAGGATTAATCCTTCTCCCTCCCATTAAATATAATTTGTCTTTGTAAGCTACCATACCTGCCTCATGGCGAGCTGTTGGTTTTCCTACTGTTGTGATAGTTTCCCATTGCCAATTGCTTGGTGTTGCGCTGTTGTAACTTTCTATAAATAAAATACCGATGACAGAGAATAAAACTACTGCTCTAAAAATGTGGTTCATAATATTTGACCTGTCCCCCGAATTATGTACCAATGATAAGTTAGTTTTTTTCATTTATCAATCATTGGCTGCATGTTTGCCCGCCGTCTTTTAAGCGGGAAATTAGTTAATTAAAAAATATTCTAAGAGCCACTTACTTAAAACTGCTAATCCGAAAAAAATAATTTGCCGCAAGAAAAAAAGTGACCGTGTTAATTTGGGTGTTATATGCGTTTTTATGTATTGCAAACTTTTAATTTTAGATATTTTGTAAACGATTCAAAATCTTTATCGTTGTGTAATAAAACAAAACTATTCTCTATACAAAATGTTGCGATCATTACATTTATTGTTTTTCTAATTGTGACACCCTTTTTTCTTAAAATACGATAATTCTTTGCACTTTGGATTGCAATCTCTTTTCCACCGATATCAAAGCAAGGAAATGAAAGTAGGACAGTTTTTGCTTTTTGAAAATCTTTATCATTACGGAAACCTTGCAATACTTCTGTTAATACGTAATCACCTATTACAACTAATTCATTTCCCAGAATTGTATCCAAGACTTCAACTTGCCAATTATTTTTCCCATTAAAATAATCAATCAGAACTGTCGAATCTAAAAAGATCATTTATCATCTCTCATTTTGGAGATGTCGCCATCCCAATTTAATTTACCTCTTAAAGATTTCAATTTAGCTTGATTTTTAATTTTTATTAACGTTTTCAATCCTTCCTCAACAACTTCCTTCTTTGTTTTTAGACCAGTTGATTCAAGAGCTAAACTCATTAAATTATCGTCAATTACAATATTTGTTCTCATTTTGATTCCTCTCAATCAATGTGTAATATTATCTTTAATATACACATCAAATATGGTTATCACAATATTTTTCTTAGCATATAGGCGTTGCCCATAAGCCGTCCGCCGTTTTATTGGGCGGGTATTTATAATAGGAATGATTTTATTTAGTCTGCTGAATCATCGGGACTGAATGAAAAACAAATCATAAATTCTCTTAATAATTTTAAAGACAAATTTGACGAAGCAGCTAGATTCATTGATAGTTCCTTTTTAAATAGCGCGCTGAAACAGAATTAAAAAGATATCATCACTGAGAGAGCGCCAAGATTGGAATTTTAGATTGCGACCCTAATTAGTGCAATTCACTGAACCAATTTAATTTCTAACAACTGATCTTTAACTTTTCCCTCAAAAGGCCCAAACTTAAAAAACCTTAATGAATTGTTTTGGGAAAGCCGTTTTGATCAGCCTATTAAAAGCTTACATTATATTTTTTACCCTGGTTTTGTAACAAAATCATTAAAGATTTGCCCTTGTTTTGTGACAAAAGTTTTCGGACTCTTTTAATTTCCCGATCATTTCAGTACAAAATTGCAGTACGATTTGAAGAACTTCCTAGAAAATCATTAAGATATTTGTAGGATCCAGAAACATTAAGCAGCCTGTAACACATACCTAGAAGCAAAATTGAAAATCAACTTCAATGATTTTGGTTTCCCTATATTTCCGAACCCAGTGTCGTAGCGAAAACACTAACCAGATGCATTAAAATAACTTAACTAAAAACAAAGGTCCGGAAAGTTTAGAAAGTTTGGAAATTAAGAAGATAGCAAACTATTTGAGGGATAATATATTAAGCCGTTTTTTAGCTTAATTCCTCACATTAGGAAACTTTTTTTCTCTCATCATGCTTAAATTTAATTAGGGCGAGAAAGTTATCTTTATCAAGCAATAAAATTCCGAAAATTTTTATGTAATATGCGGAGAGCCAAAATGCCCAATTTTAATCTACAATTATTTTCGAGTTCCGGCATTAATATTAGCTTATTTAGCCGGAATTTCACCAAAAAGGTCAAATGTTGCGTTTTTGGGCTATTTTCAAAGGTGGCGAATTCTGGTGTAGAACTGGAAATTCGGACAAACTTGACTTTTGTTTGTGGCCAAAAAATGACCATTTTGTGACCAAGACACAAAAAATAGGGCGGATTTAGGCCATTTCAGCGACTATTTAAAAACAAAAAACCTCAAAAACGGCTTGTTTTCGCCATTTCTGAGGTTTCAAAAAGTGGTGCGGAGAGTCAGGGATTCCACACCCTTTTCATTTTTCTTCGTTTTTAGCCTAAAAACACAACATTTCAGAAGGGGGTGTCCACAAAGTGTCCAAGTATGCATTTTTGAGCGCTTTTTCCTTAACCCACAAAACCATTTTGGACACCCTAATTAAGAAAAAATAAAAATATTTCACTTTTTTAAACTTTTATTTGCATTCTTAAATAAAATAGTTTATACTTAATATATACGACATTAAAAGGGCTGGGCAGCCACCCTTAGTAGTAATCCCGAGCGGATTACCTATTAACATTAAAATTAGGATTAAAAATATGGAAAGATACCTAACAAGAGACTTCAATCTTGCTGCGTACTTGATGAGCCAGA
>JAENZK010000300.1 GCA_016841285.1 Guptibacillus hwajinpoensis
GCGCCTTGGCGTATTTGCACCCAGATTTTTTAGGGCCACACGATGTGGGTCACAAAGACGTTGCCACAGGATGTGGTGTTCTTAGTCTTTGATCTTATGCTCGAAAAACTACCTCTGAAAATCTGAGGCATTCGCCGGAGGCTTTAACTTTATTCTATAGAATAAAGTTAAAAAGTAGGAGAAAGCCCCGTGATAACCACGGGACTCTTATTATTTTGCTAGTGCGTTTATGTAGTTAACAGCATCTCCAACAGTAGTAATTTTCTCTGCATCCTCATCAGAGATTTCCATATCGAATTCGTCTTCTAACTCCATTACTAACTCAACTACATCAAGGGAATCTGCTCCTAGATCTTCTTTAAAAGAAGCTTCTAATTTAACTTCTGCTTCTTCAACACCTAAACGATCTACGATGATTTTTGTTACACGCTCTAAAACATCTGCCATTGTTCGTTCACCTCCCCTCAAGGTATTATATTAAATTATCACTAAAAATACTAGAGTCCTTCACTGTTATTTAAAATTTCATGAGAGTAACCGTCCAGCTACAGCGCCCAGCGACTATTGGACTTCACCCACCTCCCTACGATAAGTCAACATCTACTCCCTGCGTTCGTAGTGTTTCCTTTATCTCAGTCGATGTGCTCCAGTCCATACGTCGCTAAACGGGCGCTTCCGCTTTTGTATTTACATGACCATGCCGCCGTCAACATGGATCGTTTGCCCTGTAATATAGCTGCTTTCATCGGCTGCTAAGAAACGAACAACGTTGGCAATGTCAGAAGGATTACCAAATCTTGCAAGTGGAATTTGCTTTAGCATTTCATTTTTCACATCTTCAGAAAGTTCATCTGTCATATCAGTAGTAATGAATCCAGGTGCAATGGCATTAACTGTAATATTGCGGCTTGACAACTCTTTCGCTGTTGTCTTCGTTAAACCGATAACACCGGCTTTAGCCGCAACATAATTAGCTTGCCCAGGATTACCACATACGCCGACGATGGAAGCAATATTAATGATACGCCCTTTCCTTTGCTTCATCATTTGGCGTGTGACGGCCTTTGTACAAATAAATACACCTTTTAGATTGGTATTAATAACTGCATCCCATTCTTCTTCCTTCATTCTCATCAACAAGTTATCTCTTGTAATTCCTGCATTGTTGACAAGAATGTCTAATGCACCAAATTGCGATATGACTTCTTTAACCATCACATCAACAGATTCAGCATTTGATACATTAGCTTGAATGGCGAATGCCTCTCCACCATCAGCTTTAATCTGATCTACGACTTCATTCGCTTTTGCTTCACTGCCAGAATAGTTAACCGCTACCTTTGCTCCCGCCTTCGCCAATTGGATAGCAATTTCTCGGCCAATTCCACGTGAAGCTCCTGTAACAAGTGCAACCTTACCTGTTAACATTTATGCGTCCTCCTTTTAATCAAATGCGCCTTGGCGTATTTGCGCCCAGATTTTTTCGAGTTTGCTCGAAAAACTACCTTTGAAAATCTGAGGCATCCGCCGGAGGCTTAACTTTATTCAGCAGAGGCTTGTACCCCACTGTATTAAAATAATAACTAAATTGAATTCATCCAGCCACTTGTTGAAGTATTAGACGTCTGCTGAATGAAGTTTATTTACCACGTCAAGTAATGATTCTTGATCTGAAATCGCATATGTATTTACTCTGCGATTTACTTTTTTAACCAATCCAGACAATACTTTACCAGGGCCTATTTCAATAAATGTATCAACACCTAATTCAAGCATCGTTTCAACAGACTTTTCCCAGCGGACTGGCGAATAAAGCTGTTGGATCAATTTCTCTTTTATCTCTTCACTTTCTGTCATCGCTTGAGCTGTCACATTGGCAATCACCGGAATTTCTGCATTACGAATTTCAATTTCCTTTAGAACTGCCCCAAACTTCTCAGCTGCAGGCTTCATTAAAATCGAATGAAAAGGACCGCTTACAACTAACGGAATGACTTTTTTGGCTCCACGCTCTTTTGCTAACTGTGACGCATCCTCGACCCCTTTTTTTGTACCTGATATAACAATTTGGCCAGGGCAATTTAAATTAGCTAATTGCACGGTATCGCCACCAGCTGTTATTTCCTCAGTAACAGCTTGCAGTTCACTTTCTTCCATTCCTAAAATAGCAGCCATTGTTCCTACACCTGCCGGAACAGCCTCTTCCATATATTCACCGCGTTTTCTTACAGCATATACTGCATCTTCAAAGCTAATCGCGCGAGCAGCAACTAATGCGCTATATTCACCTAAGCTATGTCCTGCCGTATAATCCGCTTTAATGCCATGCTCCATTAATACCTCTAAAACAGCGATGCTTGTCGTAAGCAAGGCCGGTTGTGCATTTTCAGTTAAGGTTAACGTCTCACTAGGGCCATTAAAGATAATATCAGATAATGAAAATCCAAGTCTTTCATCTGCTTGTTGGAAAACCTTAGCTGACTTGTCTGATTTCTCAGCTAATGATTGCCCCATTCCTACTGTTTGTGAACCTTGACCTGGAAAAATAAAAGCGATTTTTCCCACTTTTTCTCCTCCTTTATTTAGATATTGTTGTTTCAATTGTTTGGATGACTTCCTTTTCCACCATATCTTTGGCTTGTCTAATTGCATTTAAAATTGCGTTTTGATCGGACGATCCATGCGCTTTAATTACTGGTGCTTTTAAGCCAAACAGACCGGCTCCACCATACTCTGAATAGTCCAGTTTATTTTTTAAATTACGTAGTTGCGGCTTAATGACACCGGTAGCAAGCTTTGTTTTTAAACTGCTTGTCAGTTCTGCTTTTAACATCGAAAAAATCGCTAAGGCGGTTCCTTCAATTGATTTTAAAGCAATATTCCCAGAAAACCCGTCAGTCACAACAACATCAGCTACACCTTCGAGTAAATCTCTGGCTTCAACATTGCCCACAAAATTGATCGGTGCATCCTGTAAAAGGGTAAAAGCATGTTTGGTTAAGTCATTCCCTTTTTTCTCCTCTGTCCCTACATTAAGGAGGCCCACTCTTGGTTGATTGATTTTCCGAACCTTTTCGGCATAGACAGAACCCATAATAGCAAACTGAAGTAAATGCTCTGGTCTAGCATCAGCGTTCGCACCAACATCCAAAAATACAAAGCCTTGACCATCAGTCGTAGGTAAGGTCGGGGATAGCGCTGGACGGTCTATTCCATCAATCCTTCCGACAACGAATAAGCCTGAAGCCATTAAAGCGCCAGTATTCCCGGCAGAAATACAGGCATCTGCACGTCCCTCTTTGACTTCATTTGCCATTAAGACCATTGAAGCTGTTTTTTTCCTACGAACGGCTCGCACAGGTTCATCTGTTGCTTCAATTACTTCTTCGGTATGTATAATGGATACTTTCTCAGAACTTACTAAATATTTTTTAATTTCCTCTTCATTTCCTACTAGTGTAAACTCAAGGTCAGGAAATGCGTTAACCGCTTCATTTACACCTTTCACTATTTGCTCTGGAGCGTGATCCCCGCCCATGGCATCAATGGCTATTTTCATTCATTGGACCTGCCTTTATTAATTTTATTCGTACGATACATTTCAAATTCACCTATGAATGCAAGCTCCTGCCCAACGTAGCATTGTACTAAAACGATCGTTCTATGTCTTTCTTCATCATTGGAAATGACTTTAGCCTTGGCTATAACCCGTTCATTTTCCTTAACCTGACGAGTGAATTTTACATTTGCTTTCGCTGTTAATGCTAATTCATCATCAATTAATGCAACTGCTAATGAGTTGGCTTGGGCAAAAAGATGATGTCCCCGTGCAATTCGTTTCTTTGTAAATACATGTTCACTTTTTACATCAAAAATAGAAATTGCACTGTTATCCATTTCTAAATCAACAATTTCACCAATAATCTCTTCAATTTGTAACGACTTTACTTCTTCATCCAGCTTACTTCTTGCCACATCTTTAATTCTTTCACGAAGTTCTGGGATGGATAGTTCAAGTCTGTCTAAACGAATCGTTTGAATGCTGACATTGAATTTTTTTGAAAGCTCTTCATCAGTGATAAAAGGTGTTTGATCTATTGTGGATTTTAATAATTGCTGCCGCTCTTTTTTTGATAGTCGCACTGATTTCACCTTCCGATACTAAGACTAGGTACTAATAGTAGTATAGGGATTTTTAAAGGTGCTTGCAAGCATTATATTTATAATCAAATACACCTTGGTGTATTTGCGCCCAGATTTTTTCGAGCCTGCTCGAAAAACTACCTTTGAAAATCGCAAGGCTCGCCGGAGGCTTTAACTTAATTCAGCTCTGCTGAATTAAGTTAATCTAGTTTTTCTCCATTTAAAATACCGGTTCCTTCTAAATATAGTCGCAACCTATGAAAATCATCACTTTTCCAAAAAGCAGAAGATGAAATAAGTTTACTTGCATCATCTCTCGCAACTTCTAAGACTTTAAAATCGTGGACCATATCTGCCACCTTGAACTCAGGTAAACCACTTTGTTTTTTGCCGAAAAAATCTCCCGGTCCTCGGAGTTCCAAGTCTTTTTGGGAGAGCTCGAACCCATCATTTGTTTCCGTCATGATCGACATACGCTCTTTACCAACATCCGTTTTCGGATCAGCAATTAATATACAGTACGATTGGTCGCTGCCCCGTCCTACACGCCCCCGTAATTGATGGAGCTGTGATAATCCAAACCTTTCAGCATCGTAAATCACCATCACCGTTGCATTTGGAACATTCACACCGACTTCTACTACGGTAGTAGAGACGAGAATTTGAAATTCATTATCACTAAATTTCTTCATGACATCATCTTTTTCACCTGCATGAAGCCTACCATGCATCAAGCCAACCTTAATCTCTTTCGGAAAATATTGATTAAGCATGCTATGGACATCTATTGCATTTTGGACGTCCAACTTTTCGGATTCCTCAATTAATGGGCAAATGACATAGGCTTGGCGACCTTTTGCGATTTCTTTATAGATAAATTTTAAAACTCGATCAAGCATCTTATCCTTGACCCAATAGGTTTCTATTTGTTTTCGTCCAGCTGGCATTTCATCGATCACTGAAACATCCATTTCCCCAAAAACTGTAATGGCGAGCGTCCTTGGAATCGGAGTTGCCGTCATAAATAAAACATCAGGGCTTTCGCCTTTTTCTCGTAAAATACGTCTTTGCTCAACACCGAAGCGATGCTGTTCATCCGTAATGACTAGTCCTAATCTATTAAAATCAACTTCATCTTGAATAAGGGCATGTGTTCCAATCAAGATATCAATTTGGCCATCCTTTAATTGCTCCAAAATTTCTTGTCTCTTTTTCCCTTTCACAGAACTTGTTAAAAGGGCCGTTTTTATGTTCTGCGGCTCTAAAAGTGAGGAAAGCGAGGCTGCATGTTGTTCGGCCAAAATTTCCGTTGGGACCATTAAAGCTCCCTGAAATCCTGCGCATTTTGAAGCATATAAAGCAATAGCTGCAACTACTGTCTTTCCAGAACCGACATCTCATGGCAGCAACCGATTCGTACGATATAGCGAAGACATGTCATTTAGAATTT
>JAENZK010000301.1 GCA_016841285.1 Guptibacillus hwajinpoensis
AGTCTTTCTGAAAGTGATGTTACCTCAATAAAAGTTGGTGCAGTAGTTAAGGTTGAAGTTCCGGCAGTAGATAAAACGATTGATGCAAAAGTTACAGCATTAAGTCCTGTAATGGATCAACAATTGAAGTCTTATCCGTTTGAAATTGAAATTCCAAATGAAAATGAACAATGGAAATCAGACATGGTTGTTAATGTTGTTTTCCAAGGCATCGATGGACAACTTAAGGAAAATATCATTCTTTCAAGAGAAGCCATCTTTGAAGAAGAAGGCAAGACTTATGTCTATAAAATTGAAAATGACAAAGCAGCAAAAGTAGAGGTACAAACTGGAGAGGAAACAAGTGAACAAATCGTGATCTTAGAAGGAATCAATGAAAATGATGTAGTTGTTTTAAAAGGACAATCACTACTTAAAGATGGAGCTAAGGTTACAATTCAAAAACAAAAGTAAACACGGTAATATATGCAATTTTGTTAAACATCTATCCATGATAGATGTTTTTCTTTTAAATTATTTCATAGTTTTAACACTTTATTTACTTTTAATATAGTCCGATTAATTATAATATAGAATTATACTATCTTGATATTACAACGAGCTTCTGGTTAAAGGGGAAAGATCAATGGATGAACTCGCAAAATGGTTTCGAAACAAAAGTATAAAAAGAATTGTAATTTTTGTACTTATTGTCCTTATTTTATTCAGCATGAAAAGTATGATTAATTTCATATTGCTGACGTTTATATTTTCATTTTTAATGGACCGTCTTGTGACCGTTGTTTCAAGGAAGGTTCCGGTCAATTGGAAATTGATTGTATTAGTCAGCTATACAGCGATTGTTGGTTTATTAACGTGGGGACTTGTCAAATATTTGCCGATTATTACATTTGAAATAACCGCACTCGTAAGACAGGTAACGACATTTTACCAGCAGCCACAAGATAACCTTATTTTAAATTATATAGTTAGTTTCTTAGGCAAAAATGAAATATCACAGTATTTTGATCAAGGTTTTACTTTTGTAATGAGATCGTTTTCTGGTATTAGTCAAGTAGCACTGGAAATTTTCATGGCGATAATACTAAGTTTGTTTTATTTATTAGAGAAACCGCGTTTAGTCACTTTTACGAAAAAGATTAAATATAGTAAGCTCGCCCCTTTTTATAATGAAATTGAGTTTTTTGGCGGGAAATTTGTACGTACATTTGGAAAGGTATTGGAAGCCCAGTTTATTATTGCGGTTGTCAATTGTATGTTATCGATTATTGGACTTTCCTTCATGGGCTTTCCACAATTGTTCGGATTAGCCATTATGATTTTCTTCTTGGGTTTAATTCCAGTTGCCGGCGTCATCATTTCCTTAGTCCCGTTATCCATGATTGCTTTCACAATTGGAGGGCTAATCAAGGTTGTCTATGTTTTAATAATGATAGCCATTATTCATGGAATTGAAGCCTATATACTAAATCCAAAGTTAATGAGCTCCAAAACTGATTTACCGATTTTTTATACTTTTATTGTGTTAATCTTTTCGGAGCATTTCTTTGGTGTATGGGGATTAATCATTGGGATCCCGGTATTCGTGTTTTTCCTTGATGTGTTTGAAGTTACCAAAACGAATGAAAAAGGCTGACTTTTTGAAGTCAGCCTTTTTTTTCATTGTTCACTTGTGGATTTTACCGTAAATAGTTTGGAGCTGAAAACCACTCCACCTTAAAGGCTGAAGTGGTTTTCATTGTTGTTATTTTATCTTAACAAAAAAAGATAAGCCAAATATCAATAGACCAATAATAGTTATACCAAATGCTCCAAACTTGTTTTTGTCTTTTTTTAGATAATAGGCGTACCAAAAACTATATCCTGAACCGATTAATACAACCATCCAGAAAAGTATTTGCATCTTAATCAAGCACCTTCTCTATATCAGATTCTTTTAATTGCTTACCGAATCCTGTGAAATCTATATCTAGTTTTACGTTAATATCTGCAAAAGGATAATTTTTATTGTTCCAGTCCCATTCTTCATACTCCTTGACAGTACTAAATAATGGACGAACATATAGTGACCAATAAAAAGGTTCAGCCTTATATTCTTTTTGTGTTTTCTCTATAAGCTTTTCCGCATTCTCTTTCATTTTCTTTTCCAAAGCTTGTTTTAATATTTTTTGATTTCCTAAATTGTCTGCGTAGTCAATTAAACTTGGTACTGATAAAATTTTAATCTCAACAGGATAGTATACATCTATTTTAGGGGGACCGTTTCTTAGTGTGACTTTTACTTTCGTGTTGTTTACCTTTTTTAGTCTTACACCAATTTTATACCTTTTATCTAATGGATCTTGAAAACTAGAAAACAAATCTCTGATTTTTGAAGTATTATCAAGTAACCTTGTAATCCTCGTCTCTTCACCAGTCAATGTATCAATCATTTTCCCTTCCATAAACACGGCTGAACCGATCAACTGTACAGGATTTCCTCCTCTTTTTGGTACCTGGCCAGCAGTATATTGATCTTCATCTTGAAAACCAGTTTCATTGCTATTTTCTTTAGAAGAACCATATATGGCTAGAAAGAGATCAGCATCGCCATCTGTAATCGCGAAGAAACGGTTTAAAGTCGACTCTGGAACTAATCCTGTCTCGGTTGCACGGTCAATTAAAAATTGGTAGTAGCGATGGGGTCTTACCATCATTTCAGGATTATTCTTTAAAATGAACTCAGAAGCCTTTCCATCTGTAACGATAACGTTTGTTTCTCTTCGTACTTCCCTGTCTTTCACAGAAGTACTGAGGAGTCGATAAAAGAATTTCGTTCTAGCCAATTCTTCGGAGATAATGATTACTTTGTTATGACTCAATGAAATTTCCCTTGTCACAAATGAATTGGCCATATTTCTAGCGGTTACAAGGTCCGGTGCGGTTAGGGTTATTACATCTTTACTTTCTGGTTCCCCTGACTGGGACGCACCTTTAATATTTAACTTAGGATTAGAAAATTGGAACGTAACATCAACAGCTTGTTCTTCTTCAAGGTCAATTCCTTTTGGGAGATCAAGTCCGATTGCAACTACATAGGAAAGTTCCTCTAATTCTTTTTTATCCCAACAACCTGTAAGTATTAACAACAGAAAAATTACGAGAAAGAAAAAATTCACCATCTTCATTTTTCCTTTACCCCCCTTATCTTTGTGACGGTCCATAGCAGCGGAGGTAAAAATAACAGTAAATATTTAAAGTAACCTAATATATCTTTTCTAACACCAAACATATTGAATTCATTGTTTTCTGGTAGCATCCCAATCATAAATACAAGCAACGTGATAGGAATGATTGTATGCTCAAAATTTTCAATTTGAAAAAGAAAGCCAAATATAATACATAGAAGATAAATATAAACCGTAAATTTTACAAATACACCGATGAGCCAAAATGTAATAAAAAAAGTATCAATATTAGTGATAGTTTTTCCTAAATCGACAAAGCGAATTGCTTCATTAAAAGGAAAGGTAATCTTGTCAATACTTCTGTAATCAAACATCCAGATATACGAAAGATATAGTAATACCATAATAAATACTGTAAATAACAACGAACTGTACATGCTTTTTGTGTAGGTTTGATGGTTTTTCACAAATGGATACATCAAGGCTAGTGTGAATGGTTCTGAAAACAATGATGTATAAGTAAAGCTTGCTTTTGCAATTTCCCATTTACCTGGACCGAATAGCGGGAATATTCGATGGAAAACAGATTCCCTTAACATTAAAAATGTTAATAATCCAAGTGCTAGTAGTAAGTAAGGGAAGATCATCCAGGCAATCGACCCAATCGTTTCCCATCCTCTCATCGCACCCCAAATACAAAGGATTAAAAAGAGTAGATACAAGATGAACAAGGGAGTATTTGGGAAATTGATAGTTATGAGCTGGGTTATATAACTCCTAGATTCAGCTGCCGTCCCCATTATAGCGAAAAAAAACAAAAGAAGAGCTATGATAAAAGCTAGTGATTTCCCAAGTGTCATTTGCGTGA
The DNA here is from genome assembly GCA_016841285.1 of Guptibacillus hwajinpoensis. Classification (GTDB taxonomy): domain Bacteria; phylum Bacillota; class Bacilli; order Bacillales; family Bacillaceae_J; genus Schinkia. Next base: position 4,036 of record JAENZK010000301.1, read on the forward strand.
TTTCTAGTATATTTTTAGAAGGATATTTTTTTAATACATTATTTAATAGAAGCAGGGATGGGATGATTAGGAGAAATGAACCAAATACGATCATCCAAGCTGCATTTAGTCCATCCCTAAATAGAAAGACAGTACTCATATCAGTAGATTTTGAACCTAATGTTAAAACCATTATCGCAAAAAGTTCTCTAAATCCTATTTGGTCTTTTTCGTATTTACGCAAAATACCACCCATTTTACTTATTTTGAATTGTATCTTTCGTTAAATCTTTTGTTTTTGTGAATGCCGGTCTAATTCGTTCATTGGTCAATAATTTTCGGAATATAGTATCACCAGATGACTTATATTTCGGAGTTAGTGGTGCTATAAATGGGACCCCAAAGCTTTTTATGGAAGCCAGATAAATAATACAAGCCATAAAACAACCGACCATTCCGAATATCCCTAAAAAACCTGCTGCCAAGATGAAAGCAAATCGTGCAATTCGTACTGTGTAATTTAGATTAATGTCACTAATTGCATAGGAGGATAACCCCGATAATGCCACGACGATCACTACAATTGGACTAAAAACATTCGCTTCCACTCCAGCCTGACCTAATATTAATGCACCTACAATTCCGATTGTTGGACCAATTGGGGTTGGTACCCGTATTCCTGCTTCCCGAATTAATTCAAATGCCATTTCCAGCATCAATAGTTCGAGTACCGCTGGTAGCGGCACTGTTTCTCTAGCACCTGCAATCGCTAATAATAAATCGGTTGGAAGCATCTCAACGTGAAAATTCGTAATGGCGATGTAGATCGCTGGAGTAAATAAGGTAATAAACGTGGCAATTAACCGTAATAATCTAGTAAAGTTGCCATAAAAAAAACGTAAATAATGATCATCCCCTGAATGAAAAAAAGACCAAAATGTTGCAGGGGTAACTAATGAAAAAGGCGAATTATTCATAAGCACAATAACATGACCATCTTCTAAAAACGAAGCGGCGCGATCCGGGCGTTCCGTATGTAAAATGGTTGGAACTAGACTACTTTTCCGATCCTCTATATGTTGAATTAACAGGGCTAAATTCTGTACTGCATCTTTTTTAACGCTACCAATTCGTTCTTTTACTTCGTCTATAACTTTTTGGCTAGCTAATTCTTTATTGTAAACTATAAATACTTCATTGTTTGAACGTGCACCGATTGTCATCTTTTCTACAATGAAGTCTTCACTGCGAATTTTTTTTCGAATAAGGGAAATATTAAGTTCTGCTTTTTCAACAAAAGATTCTTTTGGCCCTAGCAATGTCGTTTCATTTTGTGGTTTTTCTACGCTTCTTCCTGCAGCTTTGTCAGTTTTAATAATATAGCCGTACGTTTCACCTTCAACTAATAGCAGAGTATTACCAGTGTTCATTTCTTTAATGGCTTTATTTAAAACTTCTTCCTCATGGATGGAGCTTACACTAAGAGATGAAATCACATCTTGATCGACGATATCGGTCAAGATTAATGGTTTAATAATTTCCTCTTCAATTTTTTCAACATCGGTTAATGTAGGAATA
>JAENZK010000302.1 GCA_016841285.1 Guptibacillus hwajinpoensis
GTTGCCTGTCCCAACGCCAAATTCAATGACCGTTCCATTCACTTTAGAAGCAACCTCTTCTAAAATTTCATCATAGCCTTCAAATACATCTTTATATTCTTCATCATGACCCACAACGGTATTGTCATAGCTTTCTGCCCATTCATCAAATAATTCAATAAACTCACGTCCCATATTAACACTCTCCCTGAATTAATAAAAACGATAATTCCTATCTGTATACTATGTTTAATTGGATTTAATGACACTATATCACGATTATCATTGAAAAACAATCAAAAAATATTGCTTTGTTTAGTAGGATTAGGCATAAATTAAAAAGAAAGGAAGGGATCATTTTTATGGAAAAAAACAGGCCTTTAATCATTGCGCATCGTGGAGCATCGGGTGAAGCACCGGAAAATACGTTGGCTGCCTTTCAATTAGCTTTAGAACAGGGATGCGATGGGATCGAATTGGATATTCATTTAACGAAAGATGGGCAATTAGCGGTTATCCACGATGAGAATATTAAAAGGACGACGAACGGCGAAGGACTTATTGGTGATATGACAACGGCAGAGTTTAAAAAGTATGATGCTGGCAGTTGGTTTTCAAATAAATATAAAGGGGAAAGGATTCCGCTTCTAGAAGAAGTGTTTGAACTAGTTCCTAGAGATATATTGGTCAACATCGAAATTAAAAATATCCCATCTTTTTATAAGGGAATCGAAGAAAAGCTGTTAAACCTTTTACTGCGCTACAAGAGGGTTGACAATGTGATTGTCTCTTCCTTTGACCACCAGTGCTTGTATCGATTAAAAATGCTCAACAGAAATATAAAAATTGGCCTGTTATATTTTGAGAATGTAGAAGATCATGTGGGGTTTGCCAAACTTTTCGGTCTTCCTGTAGAGTCATTACACCCCGATCAAAGAGCGCTGCGTGCTGAGGATGTTCGGAAAATGATTGAAAATGGAATAAAGGTTTTCCCTTGGACGTGTAATTCAGAAGAAAGTATGAAAAGAATGATTCATTATGGCGTTAGTGGAATTATTACAAACTATCCAGCCAGATTAAAATCGTTGATCGAGAGAAAACAAAAGGTTACAAAGAAAAAGTGGGGATTGTTCTAACCCCCACTTTACATACTAGGCTTCTAACTTGTTATCTTGATTTTGAATAGTAGTGACCTGTGTTTTTCTAATAAAAACTCCTGTTGTTATGAGGACACCAAATATCGTTATCGCACCGCCAATTAATTGCGCGGAAGTGAGCGTTTCACCGATAAAGGTTATTGCAAATATGGAAGCAAAAACCGGGATAAGGTTTAAAAACGGAGCGGCCTTCCCTGGTCCAAGATCTGCCACAGCTTTATTCCAGCTTAGAAATGCAACAATGGAAGCAAATATTCCAATGTATAAAAATCCTAAAATGGAAGTAAAGGTTATCGTCATCGGTTTAGCAACGATCCATTCATACACAGCAAATGGAGCTATTATAAAAATGCCAATAATGATTGTTACAAGGAAAGAGCCCGCTGCTGGCAATCGACCTGTGTTTTTCTTAACGATCACTGAATAGATGGACCATGAAGTGATCGCAACAAGCATCCAAAGCTCACCTTTATTAATGGAGAAGGATAAAAGTGCTTCAAGCGAACCACGGCTAACAATCCAAGTTACACCAATGATAGAGAAAACAATCCCAATTATATGTCTTGTATGAACGGTTTCTTTTAAAAATAAAAATGATAAAAGTGCAATTAAAGCTGGTGTTGGTGCGTTAATAAGGGCTGCATTAATGGATGTTGTGTAATGAACAGCAATATATAAAAGTGTATTAAATCCAACGATTCCTGTTAAGGACATCCAAAATAAGGTTTTCCATTCCTTTTTCCATAATGGAATGTTCTCTACAAGTTCATTTTTGGCAAATGGTAAAAAGAATAAAAATGCGACAATCCAACGAATTAAAGCTAATGTAAAGGGAGGCATTGTTGCAGCAAATCCTCTTCCAATCACAAAGTTACCACCCCATAAAATAGCCGCAATTACTAGTAATATATATGGCGATTTCCAGTTCACTTTAGTTAATCCCCCTGTAGTGAAAATATTCAGAACATACTGTTTTGTTTTAGACCTAAGTATATCACCTACCTGCGGATTAAGGGAAAAATTTTGCTTCCAACTACTTACTTATGAATTTATTATTAAAATTAATAAAATTAAAAGGAGAATGTTGTGAGAAAATATAAATACTATAGGAGAGGTATAGTCTAAATTAGGAGGAAGATAGATGAGCTGGAAAGAGCAGTATGAACGATGGGCTACCTATGAAAATTTAGAAGAGGAGCTCAAACAAATTTTACAAGATAAAAAAGACGATGAAAAATGGCTAGAGGATAGCTTTTATAAAAATTTAGACTTTGGCACTGGTGGAATGCGCGGTGAAATCGGGCCTGGTACGAATCGAATGAACGTTTATACGATTCGGAAAGCGGCAGAAGGATTGGCAAGATACATAGAAGCGACTGGTGAGGAAGCAAAAGCCCGCGGTGTGGTTATTGCTTATGACTGTCGCCATAAATCCCCTGAATTTGCGATGGAGGCTGCCAAAACATTAGGTTTCCACGGTATTCAGACCTATGTTTTCGATGAATTAAGACCAACTCCGGAGCTTTCATTTGCAGTGCGGTACTTACATGCATATTCTGGAATCGTCATTACGGCAAGCCATAATCCACCTGAATATAACGGATTTAAAGTGTACGGAAATGATGGTTGCCAATTACCGCCAGCAGCCGCGGATCAGGTTATTGAAAAAGTAAATGAAGTTGAAAATGAATTAACGATTGAAGTGGCAGGAGAAGAGGAGCTAAAGACAAAAGGTCTTTTACATATTATCGGTGAAAATATTGATAAAGCTTATATTGAGCGAGTGAAGACGATTTCCCTTAATCCGCAATTATTCGAGGAAAACAATGTGAAGGTTGTCTTTACGCCTTTACATGGTACTGCCAATAAACCCGTTCGTGCGGGGCTGGACGCATTAGGATTTAAAAATGTGACAATCGTAAAAGAGTAGGAGCTCCCTGATCCTAAATTTTCAACTGTGAAATCTCCAAATCCGGAAGAACATGCTGCCTTTGAATTAGCGATTAAAGAAGGCGTAAAAGTTGATGCTGATCTATTAATAGGAACAGACCCCGATGCTGACCGTCTAGGAATTGCCGTGAAAAACAGCTCTGGTGATTATGAGATTTTAACCGGAAATCAAACTGGTGGAATTCTTCTTCATTATTTGTTATCTGAGAAAAAAGCAAAAGGCATTCTACCTTCAAATGGAGTCGTCTTGAAAACAATTGTAACATCTGAATTTGGTCGTGCAATCGCTGAAGATTATGGTTTGGATACAATCGATACACTGACTGGTTTTAAATTCATCGGAGAAAAAATTAAAGAATATGAAGAAAGCGGAGAGTACATATTCCAATTTGGCTATGAAGAAAGCTATGGCTATCTAATAGGTGATTTTGCAAGAGATAAGGATGCCGTTCAAGCGGCTATATTAGCAGTTGAGGTTGCTGGCTTCTATAAAAAGCAAGGCAAGACTTTGTATGATGCACTCCTTGATCTGTATGCCAAATATGGTTTTTACCGCGAAGGATTAAAATCATTAACATTAAAAGGAAAAGAAGGGGCCGAGCAAATACAAGAAATTTTAGCGACATTCCGCAAAAATCCTCCTGTTGAAATGGGGAACTTGAAGATTGTGCAAATTGAGGATTACTTAACAAGTGTGAAGAAGGTTGTGGCAAAAGGGCAGTCCGCGGAGGCCGAAAGAATCGATTTGCCAAAATCAAATGTACTAAAATACATTCTTGAAGACGGATCCTGGTTCTGTCTGCGCCCATCCGGAACAGAACCAAAAGTGAAATTCTATTTTGGCGTGAAAGGCAACTCGCTTAACGACAGTATCGCTAAATTGGATGAAATCAGCACGGATTTAATGAAAAAGATTGAGCAATTGCTTAATTAACAAAAGCCCACATTGTGTGGGCTTTTTGCTTTGGTGCCTGTCCGCGCACCGCGGTTTAATGATACGTAATCGTATAAGTGCCGTCCTCTGTTTTGATCGATATATGATTCGGTTGTACATGGGTGTGGAGTTTGTTCGTCAAAGGAATCTCGTATGTCTCATATGGTATTTGTTCATATTGAGCGGATGAAGTTCCGATTCTTCCTTTTCCATGTATCTGTAAAACGTAAGGTGATACATAACCGTCGATAGTGGACGGCCGTTCGTGTAAGTTGGCCCGAGAAAGAGTCATCGTTGTTTCATCTGTATCACGATTGATCTCCTTTGTGATATGAATTAATTTTCCGTTCAAATTATTTAACGTATCTTGAAGTTGGATATCATCTTCCGTTGGTCTAATGTCCATGTTCATTTTCTTTCACCTCAAGTACTATGTTTTCCAAAAAAGGAACACAATATTTGTATAACTAAAGAAATGAGGATGATGATGAAATCGTACTACATCCGTTAGTCCAGGATTATCCGTTACCGTAAATTAAAAAGGAAGGTTTGTCAAAATGACACCTTCCTTCATTTTCCTCGTATATATTAAAATTTATTTAATCATACTAATTAGCCATAAACGGAAGTAGAAGATGGAACAGATGATAAGGCATGGTCTACATACGTTAGGAGATGAAAGGCTTTATTCTCAATGATTGAATAATCCCGGCTAAAATTACAAGCATGGAGAAATTGTTCAATCTTTTTTGATAAAAAATCATCCTTTGTACGTACCATTAATATCAATAAATTATCCCATTCCCCTCTATTCATATAAAATAATGCTTTATCATAATCCACAGCATTCATATTCACATTCCCCTTTCGAAGAATTGAATATAGTTTATGATAAAATCGCAGTTTTACACTTTGATGATTTCAGTAAATGTTGACATGGGAATACAAAACCAATCGCATCAGAAATATAAATGAATCAATATGGTTAAAATAAGCCACAGAACTGAATTAATAAAGGTGGTTATGTGCCATGGGTGCAATCGAGCGGGAAGGTTTTGTCTTTCATGTTGAATATAGCCAAATCGCAAAAACGGCAGCTATACATGTAACAAAAAAAGGCCAATTTGTTAGAGAATTAACACTTCCATTTGAAGGAATTGAGCCTACCCAGGAACAAATTGAGAATAAAATTGAAGAATATCTGGAGTCTACCTGTTAGCTGGTGGGCTCTTTTTCTTTTTTCTGGGTGAACTTATTTAAGATTGGAATACTCTTACTGTTCATTACGAACCAAATAAGGATAGGCCCTAAAAAATTAAAAGCAAAAACCGCGATCACAATTGTCCACAAAAATGGGGGTGTATTTATAACATGTATATAGATCCATGAATGGTATAAATCCATGCACAATCCCCTTTCATAAGAAGTATGCCATCTTCCTATTTTCTCCTACGGAACATAATTTAACCAAAAAATTAATAAAATTTTCTCGTAAAGGAAAGAAAATAATAGGAATGTGTGTGAAGGGGCTACTGACTTGAATATCAATTAAATTGAAGAAAAACTC
>JAENZK010000303.1:0-1162 GCA_016841285.1 Guptibacillus hwajinpoensis
ATCTGCGTTGTGGTCGATTCTCGTACCCACGCTGCGGGAACAACTTGCTGACCCGAATACATTCCATTCTGCAGGTACATCACACCGAACTTCGTCATAGCCCGAGGCGTCATGAATAGCTCTGATCCTCCAATATAAACCCCGTTCCTGTCCCGGTCCCATTGAACACTGTGTATATCAAGCGGTTCGAACAGATACTCTTCGGCAAACGCCAGCGTGCTCATTCCCGACGCTCTCGAGATAATTGCCGACAAGAGATGTGTCAACCCAGTGTTGTAGTTGAACGTTGATCCGGGCTCGGTCACGACAGGAAGATTCAGAACTCTAGGAACAATTCGTTTACTGACAAAGAACGTGTACATGCTGTTGAGACCGTTTTCATTCCACTTTAACCCAGACGACATGGTGAGCAGATCTCGTATGGTGATCTCCGATATCTTGGGATCTCGCGATTTGTACTCGGGGAAGTAAGAGAGAACGCTCTCGTCGAGGCTCTGGATGTATCCTTCGCGCACCGCTATGCCGACCAGTGCAGAGATCACGCCCTTGCTGGTCGATTTCAAGTTGTGAGTAAAGTTCTCGTTGTACGGGTCGAAGTACTTCTCGAAAGGGATTGTCCCATCTTTATATATGATGACGCTGTGAATCGCCAGGTTGTTCTCTTCGATGTGATTGACCATTCGCGTCAAGTCATCCGATCGAATGCCCTGACTCTCGGGGGTGACTATCTCCCACGGCCATTCGGAGTCGGCAGCTGGGTCGAGCTCTCCTGACATCGTACTGCAGCCTGTGGTGATGACCATAAGCGCGAGTCCGACGATATACATACTCTTTTTCATTATTTACTCCTTCAGGTTGAGTGATTTGTTGGGTGTTCTTCTAACTTGGTTCAGCCTACTCAAATTCAGCCGGTTGGCCTATCGAAGATTGTCACATTTTATGGGGGCAGTTCATCATCTACAAAAGGAAAAAAACGCTCCATGAGAATTCATATCTCGTACTTAATAGTTAAATTACTAGAAAATACGTTAGGTAATAGAAATATTACATTATTGATATAAGAAATTAAAGAATTGCTGATACAAAAAAAGGCTTGCTTATGAAGAGAACAGCATAAGTAAGACCTCTTTTTCATAAAAATTTGTCGGGGCGGACGGATTTG
>JAENZK010000303.1:1262-5572 GCA_016841285.1 Guptibacillus hwajinpoensis
AACAGCATAAGTAAGACCTCTTTTTCATAAAAATTTGTCGGGGCGGACGGATTTGAACCGTCGACCTTCGCGCAGCAACCTTTAGAGCACCAACCAAAAACACCTCTATCTCTAGAAGTGTTTTAAGTCAGCTCCCTGCGGGAGTTCCACTTCGCTCCAGAGCGGACGGATTTGAACCGTCGACCTCACGGACTTTGATAATTATCCAGTAATAACGTCGATAATTAAAGTAAGAAAGCTCCAATTCATGGTAAAAAAAACCATAATAGGAAAACAATAACTAAAAAGGAAACAGGTAATGAAAAAACTCTATTATGGGGATAATATCGAAATCTTCAGAAATTATATAGTAGATGAAAGCATAGATATGTAATATTTAGATCCTCCTTTTAACTCCAATGCAACTTATAATGTATGGTATACAGATTGATATGCCGCCAATAAGGCAGGTTAATCAAAACTACAGGGAAGCACCAAGACACTAGGCAGATGAAGGGCATCAACCAAGTTTGATAGATAAGTAGGAAAGATGGATGAATTTTTTATTTACTTGGGAAGACTTTATCCTCAAATATGGGCTGCGATAATTAATTTAATAGGAATAATTATTGTTGGATTATTTATAAATAAAAGGTTAATAAAAATGACTGCTCTATTTAATGAAAGGGGGTTGAAAAGAATTGCCATTTATGAAAAAGTGTTATCAGATTCGAGACAATATCTCAAATCAGTCCAATCAATTGTTGAGAAATATATTGAGGTTTTCATTCTTAATCCTCTTAAATATCTTCATCTTCTTGATGAGTATAATTTGGATACAGAAAAGAATATCAATATAGGAAAACAAATTATTGAAGAAAGAATAAAGAAATTTGAGGATGAAGGTATTTACAATTCATTTATTTATAATTTTGAGATATCTGGGAAATTAATTTATTCACTTTATAAATCTTTGACTCCTGAGATTAAAGATTTTGCTGATGAGTTAGAAAAGAAGGTCTTTATTTCTTATTTTAATGATTCACCTTTTATAGATTATGAAATGCTCAAACAGGCTAAAGAACTTATTACAATAATGGAATCTAACCAATCTTACGCAAAATACCTAAGTTCATATAAAGATCCTTCTTCTAATGGCATTGAAAAACATGAAGAAATTGAATACTTCCAATTAGAAAATTTTTCTGATGCCGAAGCACTATTAGAAATTGAAGTTTATTTAGTCTCTAAAGGACTATATCTGAATAGTAAACTTCTTAAATTAAAAGAAAAATGTATGAGCTATATTCAAGATTTTGAAAATAAAACGTTCTCATAAAATAATTATAGTAAATTTAGTAAATAAGAAAACATTTATTGAAGAAAGATATCGCAAATAAAAAAGAAATTTTCTAAAAATTCGAGTAAAAACATTATTATGGTGTGTAGAGAGAGGAAAAAATGACAGCAGAATTCATTGTAATGAATCTTGAGGGTATTGCCTTAGCTGCAGATAGTGCGGGGACTCTCACGGATTCAAAAATCAACAACAACATGAATAAGCTATTTATGTTAGCGCCAGGTCATTCTGTTGGTTTAATGATATACAATAAAGCTGATTTTATGGGTATTCCTTGGGAAATCATAATTAAAAGGTTTCGAGAGAAGATAATAACTGACAACACAATCTATCCAAGACTAAGTGATTATTATGACAAACTTATTGAATTTATTATTAATAATGAAAACCTAATCTCCAATGAGGAGGTGCAAAAACAATTAATTGAATTTGTTGCATTCCACATATGTTCAAAAATTCTATATGATATCTGGGATGAATACTTATACTGGTTTGCAGAAAATTCCAAGAAGATAACCGAAACTAAATTAATCGAAATTGCCTCAAAAGTTTTCGATGATTATTTTCAGTGCGTGGAAAAACATGATCTGGATTCTGACTTAAGAGACGATAAAGGAGTGGAATACACAAGAAAATTCCTCGACCAGTTTGGAGAAAGTTTAGCTGGGATGCGGAATTACATTTTTGAAAATTTTCCTCTATCTAAAGATAACATCGAAAAGTTAGAAAAGATTATTATTGACCATTTTAGAAAGGATCTATCGAATGAAAGAAAATTAGATTTTAAGAATTACAGTGGGCTTGTTATTGCAGGCTATGGAAAAGAAGATCTCTTTCCAAAATTAATAAATATCCGCATCGAAAATTTAATTATGTCAAGGCTCAAATATAATAAAATTTTTGATATGCAAGTAAGTTTACAAGATCCTGCTAAAATTTCAGGCTTTGCACAGGATGATATATTTCAAAATATTGTTTTTGGTAGACATCCAGAATTTATCAATTGTTTAATAGATGTGTTACAAAACCAATATGCGGCAATGGGTCAAGATAGGGATCAGATAAACAAAAATGTTAACGAAACCGTAAGAGAAATTGATAAAAGAATGCGTGAACGATATACTAGATCAATATATCAAGTCGTTCGTTTTCTACCAAAAGATGATTTGGCTCAAATGGCTGAAACAATGGTAAATCTTACAGGTTTTATGAGACGTGTATCAATGTCACCTGAAACGGTTGCTGGCCCCGTTGATGTAGCAGTTATATCAAGAAAAGATGGTTTTATTTGGATTAAAAGAAAACATTATTTCGATATAGAGTATAATTACCATTACAAAATGAGAGGAGAAAGGGATGTCTGACCAAAAGGAGATAACTTATTCATTGGCAGAAATACAAAGAACATTCTTCCCAAAGAAATCATTGAGAGAATTGAATAAACAACATAATTGCAACGACATATTTCAAATACCACAAGAAATCAGGGAAGAAGATGTAAGGAAAGAAAGCAATAAACAAAAATAAATTAGAAACCCTAACTTATTCTTAGTGAGGGTTTTTTGATATTACCTTCTAATGAGCAGACTTTCTAAAGTTAGATTTCAACAATAGAAGAAAAAGTTTTTTAGTAATTATTATTGATCTGGTTTCCTTTTTCCCCTATTTTCAAAATATTTCTTTACTTTTTCTTCATGCTCTTTAGCTGCTGCAGTAAGCTCTATTAATTCCCAAATCATCTTTTTGGGATCAAATTCACCTAATACCCTTACCTGGTCAACAGCTACCCTTTGTAAATACTCATCCCAAATTTTCCTAAATTCCATAATTAACTCGTGCTCTAAAGGAGAAAATCTTTCTTGCTTTAATTCTCTATAAACAAAAGGCGGAAAGAAATAAGTGATAGGTTTTTCTAGTGCAGCTGCAATTAATGCTAAGGCACCAGAATTAACTTCAATTTTGCCGTTTTCAATATCGGAAACCGTTGTCTGCTTTCGATAAATTAGCTCTGCCAGTTCTTTCTGACTTAATCCAGCCTGATTTCGAGCAACCTTAATTAATTCACCCATAGCAATAGTAAATTTATTTGGTGTTGGATCTTTATCTGAAACCAATTTAGATATTAAGTCTAGGGGCATAAGAAAATATCTCCGGAAAAACAGCTTGACATCTAACGCATTTACCGTTATACTATCGGTAATTACGTTAGATTATATTTTAATAAACTCTGTAAATATTTTAGTCTTTTTTGATCTTTAAATCAAACATTCTTCCGGCGTCCGCCCTTACCTGAAGCCGTTCGTCCGCAGCCATTTTACCCTGTGAGCCGAGCCTCATTGTCAAGGGCGGTGAGCGGAGCGGCGCAAGCCAGGAGCCTTGATAATGAGAGCGAACAGGGTAGGCTGCGGATGGACGGACGGCGGGGTAGGGCAAGAAAAAAGGAGAAGAAAATCATGACAAAAAAAGGATCATACAGACGTATCCAGGTAACGATACCTTTGGAAACGAAATCAAAAATGATGCAATGGCATCAAAACTCTGGGCTGAAGAGGGCTGAATTCTTTCGGATTGCTCTAATGATCGGAGTATGCAAATTAGCGGAAAGCGTCAAGGCTAAAAGAGAGAATGAAAACTATTTACCAAATTCTGAAAACCTACCCATGCGCTTGCCCGGACGTGAGGAGGACGACCGCATGGGTAGGTTAGAGGTCTAAGAAGGAATTATATGTTTAACGAATCAGATTTTGATTTTGATAAACCTTACATACTAACATCACCTAAGGGTTATGTCGTAGATAAATCTACTGGTGAGATTATCTTCTCCGTTTTGGATGCATCACAAGAAAAGATTAAAAAAATCCGAACAGAAATTGATTGGCGTGCATCGCTAGAGTATTGTTCTGAGCGAATGGGTCATGAATTTGCTTTAGCGAAACTAGATAGCCTCTATCATCTATGTTATTGGGAATAT
>JAENZK010000304.1 GCA_016841285.1 Guptibacillus hwajinpoensis
TTCCTTTATCTCAGTCGAAGTCCCTCCAGTTTGTACGGCGATGAGCAAGGCGCTTGCGCTTTCTAATGGGGAATGTAGATTGGACGAGCAAGCTGTTCAATTAGCATTCCCCCTCTTGTTGTGATAAAATATTCTGAGGCTTATTTTTGATTAGACGCATTATTGAATAGTAGGAGGTCTTCATACTTGTTCGTCCCTAGCGATGTAACTGAATATATAGAGAGCTTGGTTCCCGATAGAGAACCTGCCATCGTCGAAATAGAGAAATATGCTCGTGACCATGGTGTACCGATAATGGAGCTCGTTGGAATCGAAGCGATGCTACAGTTTTTAAGACTCGTCGGGCCAAAGTCAATTCTTGAGGTTGGAACGGCCATTGGTTATTCGGCTATACGAATGGCAGAAGCGTTGCCAAATGTGCGTATTGTAACGATTGAACGCGATAAAATTCGATATGATAAAGCAATAGAAAATATCGAAAAAATGCAATTACAGGAACGAATAACAGTGATCTTTGGGGACGCACTTGAAACAGGTGACCAGGTCACTCAATATGGTTCGTTTGATTGTATTTTTATAGATGCAGCAAAGGGACAATATACTCGATTTTTCGAATTATACAGCCCGATGTTGACTCAAAATGGTGTTGTTTTTTCTGACAATATTTTATTTAGAGGATTAGTTGCAAAAAATAATATTGAAGATCGACGACATAGAAGTTTAGTTGAAAAGATAAAAGGATATAACAAATGGTTAATGAATCATACCGATTTTGATACAACAATATTAACAGTTGGTGACGGTATTGCTATTAGCCGTAAGAGGTGAAGAAAAAATGAAAAAACCAGAATTATTAGTAACACCGACAAGTGTAAAGGATATTGAACGACTTGCTGAAGCTGGAGCGGATGCTGTTATGATTGGAGAACAGCGCTTTGGTTTACGTCTAGCAGGTGAATTTAATAGAGAAGATTTGCAAACTGCGATAGAGTTGGCCCATAAAAATAATATGAAAGCTTATGTTGCAGTTAATGCAATTTTCCATAATGAGAAAATTGAGGATTTAAAGGATTATATTAAGTTTGTAAGTGATTCAAAGGCCGATGCCATTGTGTTTGGCGATCCAGCTGTGTTAATGACAGTTAGAGAAGTCGCACCTGAAATGAAAATGCATTGGAGTACGGAAACGCTCGCGACAAACTATTACACATGTAATTATTGGGGTCGTAAAGGGGCAAACCGCTCTGTATTAGCACGTGAACTTAATATGGATGCGATTGTTGAAATAAAAGAAAATGCTGAGGTTGAGATTGAAATACAGGTTCATGGGATGACATCGATGTTCCAATCAAAGCGATCATTAATTGGCAACTATTATGAGTTCCAAGGAACGAACATGAAGGTAGAAAATCGTTCTGGGCAAGATCAAATGTACCTTCACGATAAAGAGCGTGATAATAAATATCCAATTTTTGAAGATGAAAATGGCACCCATATCATGAGTCCTAACGATATCTGCATCATTGATGAGCTTGAAGAATTAATTGATGCTGGCATTGATAGTTTCAAAATTGAAGGTCTTCTAAAATCATCAGAGTATATTGTTGAAGTTACGAAAAAATATCGCAAGGCCATCGATTTATGTGTCGAGACCCGAGATCAATATGAGGAAATAAAAGATCAATTGGTAGCTGAGATAGAAGCAATACAGCCACCCAATCGCGCATTAGATACAGGTTTCTTCTATAAAGAGACCGTATACTAAGGCAAATCTGTAATACGTTTTTAAAGGAAAGGAATGTTAATAGTGGCAATTGTAGCTGATAAAATATCAAAAATCATAGACGGCAAGCGTGTCATCGTTAAAAAGCCCGAACTACTTGCTCCTGCCGGCAACTTAGAAAAGTTAAAAATTGCCGTTCACTATGGTGCAGATGCTGTTTTTCTTGGCGGACAAGAGTATGGCTTGCGCTCAAATGCCGATAATTTTTCATTTGAAGAAATGGCAGAAGGGGTTCAATTTGCAAATAAATATGGGGCAAAAATTTATGTAACAACAAATATTATTGCTCACAATGAAAATATCCCAGGATTAGAAGAGTATTTAAAAGCAGTTGAAAATGCCGGTGTGGCTGGAATCATCGTTGCTGACCCACTTATTATCGAAACAAGCAAGCGGGTAGCACCGAAGTTAGAAACACATCTAAGTACACAACAATCTTTGTCTAACTGGAAAGCAGCCCAGTTTTGGAAAGAAGAAGGTCTTGAGCGAGTAGTATTGGCTCGTGAAACTAGTGCCGAAGAAGTTAGGGAAATAAAAGAGAAAGTGGATATTGAGGTTGAAACATTTATTCATGGGGCCATGTGTATTGCTTATTCCGGTCGTTGTACGTTAAGTAACCATATGACTGCGCGTGATTCCAATAGAGGCGGCTGTTGTCAGTCATGTCGTTGGGACTATGACTTGTATAAAATGGAAACAAATGAGGGAAATATAGTGGAAGTACCTCAATTTGCCGAAAGTGATCCAGCCTTTGCAATGAGCGCTAAGGATTTAAATTTAGTATCCTCTATTCCAATGTTGATAGAACTTGGCGTTGATAGTCTAAAAATTGAAGGAAGAATGAAATCGATTCACTATATTGCAACGGTTGTCAGCGTCTATCGTAAAGTAATTGATGCCTATTGTGCTGATCCTGATCATTTTGCAATTAAACAAGAATGGCTAGAAGAACTTGATAAATGTGCAAACCGCGAGACAGCACCTGCGTTTTTTGAAGGAGTACCGGGGTATAAAGAGCAATTGTTTGGAAATCATAGCAAAAAGACAACTTATGATTTTGTTGGAATGGTATTAGATTATAATCCTGAAACACAAATTGTGACTTTACAGCAACGGAATCACTTTAAACCAGGAACTGAAGTAGAGTTTTTTGGTCCGGAACTTGAAAATTTCAAAATGGTCATCGACAAGATTTGGGATGAAGAAGGCAACGAACTTGATGCTGCACGCCATCCACTCCAAATTGTGAAATTTAAAGTAGATAAGCCGGTGTACAGATACAACATGATGCGAAAGGAGATCTAATGAAAAAGCCAATCGTCATTGGTATAGCTGGCGGCTCTGGTTCGGGAAAGACATCTGTAACAAGAGCTATTTATGAAAAATTTTCGAATGAAAACATATTAGTGCTTGAACAAGACTATTATTATAAAGACCAAAGTTATATGCCATTTGAAGAAAGATTGACAACGAATTATGATCACCCCCTTGCATTTGATAATGATCTGTTGATAACACATGTTAAACAGCTTCTCAATTATGAACAAATTGAGAAGCCTGTTTACGATTACAGCCTTCATACAAGATCAAGTGAGACGATTCCAGTTATACCGAAAAATGTGATCATACTCGAAGGAATTCTGATTCTAGAAGATGAGCGCTTAAGGGACCTTATGGATATTAAGGTTTTTGTTGATACAGATGCTGATATTCGGATCATTCGCAGAATACTCCGTGATATTAAAGAACGAGGTCGAACAATCGATTCAGTAATAGAACAGTATGTAAGCGTTGTCAGGCCGATGCACTTGCAATTCATTGAATCGACCAAGAGATATGCAAATTTAATCATCCCTGAAGGTGGACATAATGACGTTGCCATCGATTTATTGGTAACAAAAATCCAAACAATTGTTGATGAAATGGAAAATTTGTAATAGGATATTAAAAGTATATACTTAAAATTGGTGTATGAAGTTATGGGGGCTTTATAAATCATTATACTTTTACCGATGTACATAATAATAAGATTAATGAAGGACTAAAAGGAGCGAAGGGATATGGCAGAAGAAAAAAGCTATTATATGACTGAAGAAGGAAAAGAGAAATTAATTAAGGAATTGGAATACTTAAAATCAGAAAAAAGAAAAGAAGTTGTCGAGCGCATTAAAATTGCAAGAGGATTCGGGGACTTATCAGAAAACTCCGAGTACGATGCTGCAAAGGATGAACAAGCATTTGTAGAATCAAGAATTGCAACATTAGAAAAAATGGTACGTAATGCTGTTATTATCGAGTCAGATGGGGAAAATTCAACAACTGTAACATTAGGTAAAAAAGTAATTTTTGCAGAATTAATGTCTGATGGCAGTGAAGATGAAGCAGAGGAATATACGATTGTCGGTAGTGCAGAAGCCGATCCGTTTGAAGGAAAGATTTCAAACGATTCACCAATGGCTGTAAGTCTTTTAGGGCGCCATGTTGGAGATGAAGTCGTAGTTCAAACACCTGGCGGAGAAATTAAAGTTCGAATTAAAGATGTAAAATAATCTATACAATGTTTAATAATTCACACCTCGTCAAAAATGATGATGAGGTGTTTTTTTTATGAAAATAAAAAGAAGAGCAATTATAGTCATTTCCATGATAACGCTTATGTTTCTGGGCTTGATTGGAAGGCTGGCACAAATACAGCTTATACAAACAGAATCCTTTTCAAAACACCATGTCAACTTAATCCAAGCAAGCATTAAGCAAAGGACACAATCAATT
Organism: Guptibacillus hwajinpoensis; assembly: GCA_016841285.1. GTDB lineage: Bacteria > Bacillota > Bacilli > Bacillales > Bacillaceae_J > Schinkia. The sequence goes on from JAENZK010000304.1 coordinate 4,556, forward strand.
GTGTTAGATGATGGAAGAGGCCGGTTTATTGACCGAAATGGAGAGGCTATTACAAATGATTATTACCCAAGCCTCGTCCTATTTCCGTTTTTAAAAGGTATGGATTGGCCTTCAGAAAAAATAGCAAAAATAACAGGGATCCCTGCACAGTATTTATTAAATGAGGTTCAATCAGCAAAAGCTCCATTTGCATATGGCGGAAAGTATCCACTTAAATTGACGGAAGAACAGCAAAAGCAAATTAACGATTTAAAAATACCCGGGGTATTTGCATTATATCAACAGGTTAACACGAATCAAATTGTAGCCGAGCACTTAATTGGCTTGGTGCGCCAAAACAAGGAACTAATTGAAAAAAGGTATAAAGAAAAATTAAAAGTTGGTCTGATTTCACCAGATACTGAAATTGGTATAACTGGTCTTGAGCGTGCTTTCGATGAATTCCTCCTCCCGGAAGGGGAATCAAAGCTATTGTATCATGTCGATCAGTTAGGAGGGCCTTTATTCGGACTTGAGGTTAAATATACAGCACCGGCTAATCCTTATTATCCGACCTCAATCAAAACCACCTTAAATAAACCATTTCAGATTGTTGCGGAACAAGTGATTGACAATGCTGGAATGAAAAAGGGCGGGTTAGTCTTATTAGATGTTGAAACAAGTGATGTTTTGGCAATTGTCAGCAGGCCTCAGATAGATGAGGATAATCCTTTGGCCGATGATGGTGGAGTAAACGAAATGATACAGCCACAAATACCCGGTTCTGTCTTTAAAATCGTAACAGCTGCGGCAGCGTTAGAAAAAGACGTGAAGATCAGGGGAAGAAGATTTAATTGTGATTTGAATTTGTATGGTGAAGGACGTACTGATCGAAAATTAGGGCTTTTAAATTTCGAGGAAAGTTTTGCTAAAAGCTGTAATTATACATTTGCCAAGTTGGCTGAAGAAATCATTGCTAGTAACCCAACATATATGGAGGATTATGCTGAGAAACTTGGCCTTATGAGTAGAATTGG
>JAENZK010000305.1 GCA_016841285.1 Guptibacillus hwajinpoensis
TCATATCACCGACTGTTTTCACAGCAGCACCATCGACAAACTTATCGATTTTATCAAGGGTAACAATTTCATTTTGATCAAGTGAAATTTTCATGGATGGAGCACCTTCTGGTTCAACTCCAATTATTTTTGTTTTTGGTGAAATTGCATTAACATAGGTACCAACACCGGAAATTAAGCCCCCACCACCGATTGCAGCAAATATATAGTCAACTTCTTCATCAATATCATTCATGACTTCCATCGCTAGAGTTCCTTGACCGGCAATGACATGCGGGTCGTCAAATGGATGGATAAATACCTTACCTTCTTGTTTACAGCATTCCATTGCCTTTGCTGAGGAATCGTCAAATGTATCACCGATAAGGACGATTTCTACAAATTCTCCTCCAAATCTGGTAACAGAATTAATCTTTTGACGTGGTGTTGTAGATGGCATGAAAATTTTCCCTTTAATTCCCAAAGCATGACAGGAATAAGCAACACCTTGAGCATGATTTCCCGCACTTGCACATACGACACCTTTCTTCCGTTCTTCTTCTGTTAGGCTTTGAATTTTATTATAGGCACCACGGATTTTAAAGGAACGAACTATTTGTAAGTCTTCTCTTTTTAAGTACACATTACACTGATACCGTTCAGATAAGATATCATTTTTTTGTAATGGAGTATGGGTAACAATATCTTTTAACGCATGATTCGCAATGATGATATCTTCGATTTGAACTTTCTTCATAACTTTTGTACCTTCCATCTTAGATAGTCCTTCTTTCTAAAACTATTGTATACATAGAATTTTCTTTCTATTATAACACGTTTTGAGGGACCGAGAAAAATATTTTCAAAACTCTTGAAATTTTCGGTAAATATGAAAACGTTATCACAACAATACTCTTTCATAAATGGCAAAATAATAATCATAAGGATTTTTCTCGTCTTTAGGTCCCTTTTCTTTAGAAACGAGAGTCCACTCAGAGTCTTTAAATAGTGGAAAAAATGTGTCTCCTTCAAATTCATGGTCAATTTCGGTTATATATAAGCGATCCGAGCAACTTAAAACTTCTTTAAAAATTTCCGCACCACCGATTACACACACTTCACCATTTTCTGTTTTTTCTAAATCATAAACATCATCTATGCTGTGGATAATCGTACATCCCTCGGCTTGGTAATCTCTATTTTTTGTTAAAATAATATTTTCTCGACCTGGTAATGGCCTTCCAATTGATTCATGAGTTTTTCTTCCCATTACAATTGCTTTTCCCATTGTTACTTTTTTAAAAAAAGCCAAATCTGCCGGTAGATGCCACGGTAATTGATTGTTTTTGCCAATCACTCTATTTTTGTCCATTGCTACAACGATTGAAATCATCCAAAAGATCCTTTCCAAGTTCGATTCATATTTTCGACTTAGTTGTTTTTGTTTTTCCTTTTCTCCAATAAATAAAAATCACACTAATAGTTGCAAGTAAAATGAATAGTATAAAATAAACACGATATTGGCCGATCATAAATTGAACTCGATGCCAATTCCTTCCTAGTAGCCTTCCTAATGTTATAAAAGTCAATCCCCACACTATTGCTCCTGAGTAGGCAAATATCGCAAATTTTTTAAATGACATCGTGTTTATCCCAGCAAGGTACGCGGTAATATGGCGTACACCTGGAATAAAGTATCCAATGAACAATAAATAAGGGCCAAATTGTTCAAAGAGTCGGTGTGTCGTTTCGATCCTTTTTTCTGTTAAATGAAGTCTTGGCCCGAATTTATGTAAGAAGGGGCTACCTAATTTGATACCTAAAAAATAACTAATCGAAATTCCGATGATGGCCCCAATAAATACGCTACCTAAAGACAAAACATAAGATAACTTTTCTAAATACACGTTATATCCAATGTAGGTAAGCAAGAATTCATCTGGAATAGGCAGCCCGACAATGCCCAAAATTAATAGGAACATAATTCCGAAGTATCCATAATGCTCCAATAAATAAATTAAATGGCTTTCCATTTATTCACACCCATTATATCAAATGCGCCTTGGCGTATTTGCGCCCAGATTTTTTCGAGCTTGCTCGAAAAACTACCTCTGAAAATCTGAGGCATCCGCCGGAGGCTTTAACTTTATTCAGCCGGGGTATACACCCCCACTGAATTATAATACTAGTTTGCATTCCTCCCACCACTTATGGGAGTGGGAGACTTCTGAATGAAGTTAAACGGCTACCGGTGCTTTAATAGCTGGATATGGATCATATCCAATCAGTTCAATATCATCCATTTCAAAATCAAATACAGAGGTAACATTTGTGTTTAATTTTATCGTTGGTAATGGTTTTGGTTCTCGGCTTAACTGTGTATTAATTTGCTCGATATGGTTTACATAAATGTGTGCATCTCCAAATGTATGCACAAAATCGCCAACCTGTAAGCCGCATTCGTGGGCTATTAGATGCGTTAATAAGGCATAACTGGCGATGTTGAAGGGCACTCCGAGAAAAACGTCGCCAGATCTTTGATACAACTGACAGCTTAGTTTTCCTTCTGCTACATAAAATTGGAACAGGCTGTGACATGGTGGTAATGCCATGCCAGTTACCTCACCTGGATTATATGCAACAACTAGGAGTCTTCGACTGTCCGGGTTTCTCTTAATTTCATCTATGACATTTTTTAGCTGATCGATCACTTCTCCGCGTGCTGTCTCCCATTTCCGCCATTGCTTTCCATAAACCGGTCCGAGTTCACCATACTGCTTTGCAAACTCATCATCGGTTAATATTCTCTCTTTGAACTTGTCCATCTCTATTTGATAGAATTCATTAAATTGTTCATCGATAAGACTGCGGCGACCGAAATCGGTCATGTCCGGCCCATTATACTCACTGCTTTCTACCCAATTCTTAAAAGCCCACTCATTCCAAATATTATTATTATGCTGCAGTAAATACCTGATGTTAGTATCCCCTTTGATAAACCATAGAAGTTCACTGGCAATTAAGCGAAACGGAATTCGTTTTGTCGTTAACAGCGGAAACCCCTGATTTAAGTCAAAACGCATTTGATAACCGAACACGGAAAGTGTCCCAGTGCCTGTTCGGTCTTCTTTTTTAATCCCATTATTTAAAATGTGTTGGCACATTTGTAAATAAGCATTTTCTGGATGATGCAATGATTATCCAACTCCTTTTATGTGATTCATTCCTTCTTTTGCACTCTATTATAACAAAAAGGCCTGTTACTGTGTATGAACTCTTACAAAAACCAAAAACCCGAACGTTAACGAAAATTATTTAATTTTTGTTCGCTTTTTTTATAAAAACCTCTTTTCAAGATTGTTTTTGTAATATATAATGCAAATTACGTTAAAGAAAAAATATATAAGAAAAGCTCGTATAATAGCTGGAATATGGCCAGCGAGTTTCTACCGGATTACCATAAATTTTCCGACTACGAGTAAGCTCATTTGGTTCTAGTATTAATACTTTTCACATAAAGTATTATCTTTACTAGAAACCGAAGCCCAAATCAGTTGCTTACTCAAATTGAGAATCGACTGTTTTGGGCTTTTTTGATTTTGAAAGGAGAAAAGAAACTATGCGAGAATTACAAGAAAAAATCCGCGAAGAAGGAATTGTCCTACCTAATAACGTTTTGAAGGTTGATTCCTTTATTAATCATCAAATGGATCCAAAGTTAATGAAGAAAATTGGGGAGGAATTTGCAAAAAGGTTCCAAAATGAAGGTATTACAAAAATTTTAACAATTGAATCATCTGGAATTGCTCCCGCTATTATGACAGCATTAGAATTTGACGTTCCAGTTGTTTTTGCAAGAAAGAGAAAACCTCTAACCGCTAGTAGCAATTTATATTGTTCAAGCGTCTACTCCTATACTAAGCAAGAAACAAACGAAATTACTGTTTCTAAGGATTATTTATTAAAATCAGATACTGTCCTTGTGATCGATGATTTTCTTGCAAATGGTCAAGCTGCACTTGGCTTAATCGATTTAGTTGAACAAGCAGGAGCAAAAGTAGCTGGTGTTGGGATTGTGATTGAAAAATCATTCCAAGAAGGTGCTCACTTAATCACAGCCAAAGGATATCGTTTAGAATCCCTTGCAAGAATAGCATCGTTAGAAAACGGAGAAGTAACGTTTAAAACAAAGGAATACGTATCTATTTAACTATTATTAAATTATTGGAGGACTTTATGAAAAACGCTTTAAAAACATTCTCACTAGGTTTTCAGCATGTTCTAGCAATGTATGCCGGTGCGATCATCGTCCCACTAATTGTCGGTGGTGCTTTAGGATTATCATTTCAACAATTAACATACCTTGTCTCAATTGATTTATTAGCATGTGGGATCGCTACTCTTCTACAGGTTTGGAAAAATCGCTTTTTTGGAATCGGCTTGCCGATCATGCTTGGTTGTACGTTCACAGCCGTTGGCCCAATGATTGCAATTGGTACTCAATATGGCATTTCTTCCGTGTATGGTGCAATTATTGTCTCAGGACTAATTGTTGTTTTGATCGCCAAATATTTCGGGAAATTACTCAAATTCTTCCCCCCTGTTGTAACCGGTTCTGTTGTTACAATCATTGGGATTACGTTAATTCCAACAGCTATTAATAATATGGCTGGTGGACAGGGCAATCCTGAGTTTGGTAATCCAAAGTTTTTAATGCTTTCCTTTGGTGTTTTAGTCATTATTTTATTATTAAATAAATTTTTCACAGGCTTTATCCGTTCTATCTCAATTTTATTAGGAATGATCATCGGTACAATCGTTGCCTCCTTTATGGGTCTGGTTGATTTTTCAAAGGTTAGCGAAGCGTCTTGGGTACATATGGTACAGCCATTTTATTTTGGAACACCGACATTTGAGCTAACCCCAATTTTAACAATGACTTTAGTTAACATTGTAAGTTTAATAGAATCTACTGGTGTCTATCTAGCGTTAAGCAGTATTTGCGGTCAGAAACTATCACAACAAGATTTAACAAGAGGTTACCGAGCAGAAGGACTGGCGATTATGCTTGGAGGATTATTTAATGCTTTACCTTATACAGCCTACTCTCAAAATGTCGGCCTCGTCCAACTATCAGGCGTGAAATCAAAAAATACGATTTTTACGGCAGGCTTCATCCTTGTTATTTTAGGTTTAGTGCCAAAAATTGCAGCCATTACTACGATTATTCCTGAGCCAGTTCTCGGTGGTGCCATGGTTGCGATGTTCGGCATGGTTGTGGCTTATGGTATTAAAATGTTAAGTAGTGTTAGCTTTGATACTCAAGGCAATTTATTAATTATTGCTTGTTCAGTTGGAATGGGCCTTGGGGTTACAACTGTACCTGAAATGTTTGCACAATTACCTTCCAGCGTTCAAATTTTAACTAGTAACGGAATAGTGGCCGGTAGCTTAACAGCTATTGCCTTAAATATTATGTTTAATGTCATTCCTAGCAGTAAAGCTGAAGCAAAAAATACCGTTGTTTCGATCGAAGGACAGAAAGGCTCATGATAACGGGTATATACCCTGCCTCCATTTTA
>JAENZK010000306.1 GCA_016841285.1 Guptibacillus hwajinpoensis
CCGGAATTGTGCCCTAATGGAGGAGCCCTGACGCTGAACAGGGAAGAATAAAGCTATAATTCTCCCTTGATGAAGAGTTCCATTAAAGAACAAAGTAGAATAACACCGGAATTGTATCCTTATAAAGGAATCCCAACGGTGAATAGGGTAGTATAATACGTGAACTTCATTCAATATATGACGTAAAAAACACGACATCATCTTCGAAGGGACAATGTCGTGTTTCTTAATTTATTTATTTTTTCTCATCACTACTCTTTGTAATAACCTTATCAATTAAACCATACTCACGAGCTTGTTCAGCATCCATGAAGTTATCTCTTTCAGTATCACGATTGATAACCTCGATTGGTTGTCCGGATCTTTCAGCCATGATCGCATTTAATTTCTCACGCATTCTAATAATACGTTTTGCATGAATTTCGATATCAGTTGCTTGACCTTGAGTTCCGCCAAGAGGCTGGTGAATCATGATCTCACTGTTAGGTAATGCAAAACGCTTGCCTTCAGCACCTGCTGTTAGTAAGAAAGCACCCATGGAAGCAGCCATACCGATACAAATTGTTGAAACATCCGGCTTGATAAACTGCATAGTATCATAAATAGCCATACCAGCTGTAATAGACCCACCAGGACTATTTATGTATATAGAAATGTCTTTATCAGGGTCTTCAGCAGCTAAGAATAGAAGCTGTGCCACGATTGAGTTAGCAACTGTATCATCAATCGCTGTTCCTAACATAATAATTCTGTCTTTTAAAAGTCTTGAATAAATATCATAAGCTCTTTCACCACGATTTGTTTGCTCAATAACTGTTGGGATTAAATGCATATCCATCGAAATTCCTCCTCATCTGTAATTAACATTAACTTCTAATTTAACTATACATGCATGGTCAATGAAGGTCAAACGTGACGTTATGTAATCTTGCGCTTTTTTCAGGATTGCCAAATTTCTTCGTACTTAAACCATATGTGGGGAATGATTAATTTATTCTTAGTGTAAAACGTGGGGTGGTGCTGGAGCCAGAGGGTCGGGAACTGTGTCTCGGTCTGAGCAATAGGGTGAGCCATAGGGTCGGGTTCCCTGCCCCAGTTGAGCCGCAGTTCCCGACCCTGCGTCCCGCCCATCCCACCCACCCCCGCCCACCGATCTATGGCTCTCCCAATCTGAGCCAGAGAACCCGACCCCCATGGTTCACAAATCACTTGCAAAAAATCAAAATCTTACTTATAATAAACTTCGTTGTGTTCAACAATTTGCCCTCGTGGTGTAATGGATAACACGTAAGATTCCGGTTCTTGCACTGGGGGTTCGATTCCCTCCGAGGGCGTATTGATGTGGGAATGTGTTAGGTTGAGTAAAAACAAAAACACCGATATATGCTGTTAATTCAGCGTATATCGGTGTTTTTTGTTTTAGATTTTTATGATATCACGTCATCCTTCTGTCTTATGCCAATTTATTGCTTTAGAGCATACTGCAATACAGGTGAGAAATTTAAAATAAAAATCATAGGAGTTTTATACATGATGTGGAAATATATGAGGAGTAAAGATTTTGTTTGTAAATACTAAGAAATAATACTATAATAAAATTACGCAAACTTATGTTCCTACAAACAAAAAAATGTACATTTTTTATAAATTTTTTATCAAAAAGAGTAAGCGTTTCCATACAATAGTAGTAATAACTGTAGTACAATGTTTGTAAGGGGGATTTGAAATGAAACAGGGTCTTGTACAACAACAAACTACAAAACTAGTGATGACGAACGAACTGAGGCAAGCTATTTCGTTGCTTCAATATTCATCTGCTGAGCTCGATCAATTTCTTCAGGAGCAGGCAACCGAAAACCCACTTTTAAGTGTTGAATCTTTTCGCGTAGAATCAACCCGGAAAAAGAAAAAGAACTCCCCTTCAACCGGACAGCCCTCACAAATGGAGCAGCAAGAGTCCCGAATGAGCATCCATGACCATTTGCAAAAGCAAATTGGCCTATTAAAAATCGGACCAGAAGAAAAACAAATCATAAACTATTTAATTTTATCCATAGATAAATCAGGATATTTTACAGGAAATATAGAAGAGATCAGCGATCGCTTCACTGCTCCGACTTCAGTAATTGAAAGTCTATTAGGAAAAATTCAGGAGTGTGAGCCGGTCGGAGTTGGCGCTCGTAATCTCCAAGAATGCTTATTAATTCAGCTAAAAAACTTGCCGGAACGAAATCCGCTCGCTGAAGAGGTCGTTGCGAATTATTTGCAAATGTTAGCGGATCGTAAATGGAAGGATATAAGTAATAAGCTCAATGTCCCGATTGAAGACATTCAACATGTGTTTGATTTTATCCAATCCCTGGATCCACGGCCAGCCAGTGCTTTTAATGAAGACGTTTCCAACTATATTGTGCCGGACATGATTATAAAAAAAGAACAAGATGATTTAGTGATCAGTTTTAACGAGCGATTAATGCCTTCAATAAAGGTGGACAGTTCGTACGAGCCCATTATGGGACAAAAGGATAATGAGGCCTATAAGTATTTGCGAGAAAAGATGGATCAGGTGCACTTTCTTAAACGGGCTTTTGAACAGCGCTTAGAAACGATGCAAAAGGTAATGAAGGCCATTATCGATCGACAACGGGAGTTTTTCATAAAAGAAAAAGCAAAATTAAAACCGCTGACAATGAAAGATATTGCTCAAATGATTGATGTTCATGAATCCACAGTCAGCCGGACCGTAAATGGAAAATATGTTCAAACGGCAAAAGGTGTGTTTGAATTAAAATACTTTTTCACATCAACAATCCAAACGGAAGATTTCGAAGATGCCTCTTCGAAGGAAGTAAAAGAAGCAATGAAAATGATAGTAGATGGAGAAAATAAAAAGAAACCATTGTCAGATCAGCAAATTGCAGTCATACTTAAGGAAAAGCACGGCTATAATATTTCAAGAAGAACCGTTGCTAAATATCGGGACCAGCTTGGAATTTTAGCCTCATCCAAACGTAAGAGATATTAACAATTCACATAAGGGGTCATACACTATATGAAGCAGCCAATACAGGTGAATCTTTATACGAGACCGGTTTGTCCACTCTGTGATAAGGCAAAAACGCAATTGCTGGAACTGGCCAATGAAATTCCGCTCGAAATCAATGAAATTGACATCTATCAGGATGATGATTTACTTGAAAAATATCAACTGATGATTCCAGTTATTGAAATTGATGGTGAAGAAGTTGATTACGGAATGGTTAGTCAGGATGCCGTACGTCACTTTCTTCAGTCCAAATATAAACATATTTATTGAACGTTGAAATTATTCCTGTTAAAATGGTGATTATAGCAGGAGTGATTTTTTTTACCGTGATCGGGACATAATCGGTCTATACGGGACACAAAATGTCCAGATTGGTAAAAATACCTTGTAAGGGGAAGTAAAGATGGATACTGTTTTAAAACTGCAACAAAAATTATTACCGGATTTGATTGAAGTTATGCAGCATCGCTATCAAATTTTGAAATACATTCGTTTGATGGAACCGATCGGCAGGCGAATATTAGCAACCCACTTGGGGATGACAGAGCGGGTGCTCAGGGCCGATATTCTTTTTCTAAAAGAACAAGGGTTGGTAAACGTTTCATCAGGCGGTATGAGCTTGACTCAGGAGGGTAGACAGTTAATTAGGTCGCTTGAGTCCGTAATGAAAGAAGTTTCCGGGTTAAGAGAATTAGAGTTGCAATTAAGAGCAATATTAAACATTGAGGAAGTAATTATTGTTGCTGGGGACAGCGATGAAAATGAACTTGTCAAAAAGGAAATGGGAAGAGCTTGTGCTAGTCGGATGAAGAAAGCACTGACCAAGGATAATATGATTGCCATTACAGGGGGCAGCACAGTTGCTGCTGTTGCGGAAATGCTGACACCAACTGCCGATGAGCATAATATTATGTTTTTTCCTGCCAGAGGTGGTTTAGGCGAAAATGTTCAAAGCCAGGCGAACACGATTGTCGCCAAAATGGCTGAAAAAACAATGGGGCAATATAAGCTTCTCCATATGCCTGACCAAGTAAGTGATGATGTGTATTCGTCTTTAGTCCAAGAGCCTGCTATAAAAGAAACCCTAGAGATGATCGGGCAATGTAGCATGGTTGTTCATGGCATTGGGGATGCTATAACAATGGCAAAACGACGTAAAACAGATGCCGAAACCTTTCAAAAAATTTCTGACCGACAGGCGGTTGGCGAAGCATTTGGCTACTATTTTGATGCCAATGGGGATGTTGTTCATAAAGTTCGGACAATCGGCCTGCAGCTAGAAAATTTGGAAAATGTGCCATGTATTATTGCAGTAGCTGGAGGAGCCTCGAAGGCAAAGGCAATATCTGCTGTTATGAGGCAGCGTCAAGGTCGGAAAACGATTTTGATAACAGATGAAGGTGCTGCGAAAGAATTGGTTACTGAAAATAAAAATTAGAATTCGGGAGTAATCCCTTTACTTAAAAACAAAAATTATGATGGAGATTATAAGGAGGAAAAAACAATGGCAGTTAAAGTTGGTATTAATGGATTTGGGAGAATAGGAAGAAATGTGTTACGGGCGGCAATTAATAACCCGGACGTAGAAATTGTAGCAATTAATGATTTAACTGATGCAAATATGCTTGCACACTTACTTCAATACGATTCAGTACACGGGACATTAGATAAGAAAGTAGAAGTAAACGGCAATAACATCATCGTTGATGGACACGAAATCATTGTAAAAGCAGAGCGCGACCCAGCAAACCTTGCTTGGGGCGAACTTGGTGTAGAGGTAGTTGTTGAATCTACAGGCCGCTTTACAAAGCGTGTTGATGCTGCTAAACATTTAGAAGCTGGAGCAAAAAAGGTTATTATTTCTGCACCTGCAACGGATGAGGATATTACGATTGTAATGGGTGTAAATGATGATAAATATGATCCAGCCAATCACCATGTTATTTCAAATGCATCTTGTACAACAAACTGCTTAGCACCATTTGCAAAAGTGTTAAACGACAAATTCGGTGTGAAACGCGGAATGATGACAACCGTGCATTCTTATACAAATGATCAGCAAATTTTAGATTTACCACATAAAGATTATCGTCGTGCCCGTGCAGCTGCCGAATCCATCATACCAACAACAACGGGTGCTGCTAAAGCTGTAGCATTAGTTTTACCAGAATTAAAAGGAAAGCTAAATGGTATGGCGATGCGCGTACCAACTCCAAACGTATCCTTAGTTGACCTTGTATGTGAATTAGAAAAAGATACAACAAAAGAAGAAATCAATGCCGCATTACAAGAAGCTGCAGAAGGTTCATTAAAAGGCGTTCTATATTACAGTGAGCTGCCACTAGTATCTAAAGACTACAATGGCTCACCAGCATCATCAACAATCGATGCCTTATCAACAATGGTGATCGACGGAAACATGGCCAAAGTCGTTTCATGGTATGACAACGAAACAGGCTATTCC
>JAENZK010000307.1 GCA_016841285.1 Guptibacillus hwajinpoensis
CCTGTTGATTTCAGGAGTCTACATGAGTCGATGCTGCATGCCTTAACACCGGGTGCTAGTACGAAAAATTATTATCGCTACCGGAAGGAGCAGGATGATGGCGGCTATTTATGTGCATTAGTGGAGACTTGCCAAAAAGTTCTTATGAGAGTAAATCACTATGAAAAAATCGCTCCATATTTACACGAATTAGCTTCTTATTATTGCGACTTGCAGGTGTACAAGCATATTAAACCTGAAGAAAGAGTACCTGAATTGGAAGCATGGTTTGAATTGTACAAGGAAAAGTTACCCAAAATGGAATGGTTTGAATTTTCGGCCTGTGCTGGTTCGACATTAGGTATTTTCTGTTTAGTCTCCTATGCCTTCAATCCGCTGTTTACTGACAAGGAAATGTTGCAGGTTAGGCAAGCTTTATTTCCATATGTTCAAGGTCTTCATATATTATTAGATTATTTTATTGATCAGGAAGAAGATAGAATCGGCGGAGACTTGAACTTCTGCTTTTATTACCCAAGCAATGAAGTATTGAAAATAAGGATTGGACACTTTTTTGAACAGGCAAATGTACATATTAAAGGATTGCCGGATGAAGATTTCCATCGTTTAATTAATCATGGACTTTTAGGTTTATATTTGTCCGATCCCAAGGTTAAAAGGCAAACCGACATACAACGTGTTATGAGAAAGATTTTAAAAAGAGGTGGATTATCTTCCTTATTTTTTTACATAAACGGTCACTGGTATCGTAAATATTTAGGTCAAGATAAAAAGGTTGCCTCTTAATTTATTGGAGACAACCTTTTCTTTATTGCTATTTAATTTTTTCAATTGCAATTACAAACGGAGCATGATTAATCTGGTTCAGAAATTGATATTGAAGCACTTGGGCCTGTTTTTGATCGATGGTTTTAACGTATTGGATAAGTTGATCTCGTTCAATTTGGCCTTCAGGATGCCCGTGGTAGACAACAAGGACAATGATTCCTCCTGGGGGCATGATCGTTAGTAACTGTTGCACGGCACTTATGCTAGAGTCCGGTGTTGTAACTATTGTTTTATCGCCACCAGGTAAATAACCTAAATTGAAAATAGCGCCTTTGACTTTTTTATGAAATTTAGCTGGTATAACAGATTCAATTTGATCATGACTTTTTAGAAAAAGCTCTACTCTTTCATTGAGATTGCTTTCCTCTAGACGCCTATGTGCATTTTCTAGCGCATCCTGCTGTATGTCAAATCCATAAACCTTTCCGTTTGCTCCAACCAAATTGGCCAAAGCAAGAGTGTCATGGCCGTTTCCAACGGTTGCGTCAACGGCGATGTCTCCATTTTTTATAGCAGCTTCAAGCAAAGAATGGGCAAACGGCAAAACACGTTTCAACATCATTTCGAACATCCTTCTTTTACTGCAAATTTTCCTTGCCAACTATTACGTCTTTTCAGCTCGGCATCAATCGCATTTAAAACTTCCCATTTTCTGAGGCTCCACATTGGACCGATCATTAAATCCGGTGGACCATCACCTGTAATGCGATGAACCACAATTTCAGGGGGTAAAATCTCTAGTTGGTCACATACTAAATTTACATATTCCTCAAAGGATAAAAACTGGAGCAACCCTTTTTCATATTGCTTGACCATCGGGGTCCCTTTTAATAAATGAAGAAGATGAATTTTAATTCCTTGAATATCAAGTTTTGCAACCTCTTTAGCTGTTTCTAACATCATTTCCGGAGTCTCTTGCGGAAGTCCATTAATAATATGAGCACAAACCCTAATACCGTGCTTTCGAAGCTTCGCAACACCTTCTTTGTAACAATCATAATCATGGGCACGATTGATTAAATTTGCTGTTGATTCATGAACGGTCTGAAGGCCAAGCTCAACCCATAAATAAGTCCGTTCATTCAGTTCGGCTAAATATTCAACAACGTCATCGGGAAGACAGTCCGGTCTTGTTGCAATCGACAAGCCCACAACATCGGGCTGCTGTAAAATTACTTCATATTTTTCACGAAGCTCTTCGACAGGTGCATACGTATTTGAAAATGCTTGGAAATATCCTAGATATTTGCCGTCCTTCCATTTTTCGTGCATTTTCGTTCTTATATCGTTAAATTGTTTTACTAAATGATCGGTACGACTGCCAGCAAAATCACCAGAGCCAGCAGCACTGCAGAAAGTACACCCGCCATAGGCAACCTTTCCGTCCCGATTCGGGCAGTCAAAGCCGCCATCAAGTGCCACTTTAAATACTTTATGTCCAAACGTTTCACGTAAATGGTAGTTCCATGTATGGTACCGCTTTTGATCTGACGTATAAGGGAACGAATCCTTCATTTGTATTCCCTCCTTCTATTGATACTATTTGAGCATAATTGTCTAGCTCCAGCGCCCGGCGACTAGTGGACTTCACCCACCTCCCTACGATAAGTCAACATCAATTCGCTGCCGCTTATTGTGTTTCCTTTATCTCAGTCGATGTGCTCCAGTCCATACGTCGCCAAACGGGCGCTTACGCTTTTCTCTCACACTGTGTCATTTTAGCATGATAACCGCTTTTGGGACAAGAGGGCGGTGGGACGCAGGGTCGGGTTCTGCGGCCCAAGGCCAAAGCAGAGCCAAAGTTCCCGACCCTGTGGCCCAAGAGAACCCGACTCTATGGCCCGGAGCCTGACCTCTTAACCCGTATAACAATCCTGCAAACTGTACAAAATAATAATGCTGCACCAAATACTTCTTTTTATTAAAGGAGGAATCTGCAATGGCTACACGTGCATCAGTTGAACAACATATTGACAGAGCAGAACAGGCTTGTAACTTTGCGTTGGAACAATTGGAAATTGCCAATCAACAGGAGTCTTATAATACGACTGAATATACAGATGCGCAAACGATGTTAAATCTGGCCTATAACGAGCTGCAAAAGCTAATGTTAAGCTCCAATAAGCAGCAGAAAGAACGTTTGTACCGGATGCAATTACAAATTAATCGCATCCAAAATGATATGATTTTAGATGAGCAAAACTTATTAATGTAGACCATATTTGCCTATGGACTTGACAATGAACCGGTAAATTCTTAAAATACAGACTATATGATATAAACAACTATGATGAGGAATAGTAATGGTTGATGAGTCTTTTAGAGAATTGGCGGTTGGTGCAAGTCAATAGCTTATCATCATGAACTCGCCTTTAAGTTGCAAATGTGAAAAAATAGTAATGTTTGCCGTATGATCCGCGTTAAGGAAGTATAAGTGAGTTGATCTATATGCTAATTGTGAATAAAGATTAACTAATGTGGGTGGTACCGCGGGAAGTTCAAAATAGCCTCTCGTCCCTGGTTATTTACAGCTGGGGCGGGAGGTTTTTGTGTTGTTAACATACATACCTTTAAATAAAACAAGAAGGAGGTTTTTTTATGTCTTTTGATCATAAAATTATCGAAAAAAAATGGCAGAATTTTTGGGAAGAAAATAAAACATTTAAAACAACTGAGGACAAGGACAAGCCTAAATTTTATGCATTAGACATGTTTCCTTACCCATCTGGTGCTGGTCTGCACGTTGGACATCCAGAAGGATACACAGCAACAGATATTTTATCTAGATTGAAGCGTATGCAAGGCTTTAACGTACTTCATCCTATGGGGTGGGATGCATTCGGTCTCCCCGCTGAGCAATATGCGTTAGATACAGGGAATGATCCAGCAGAATTTACAGCTAAAAACATTAATACATTTAAAAGACAAATCAAATCACTTGGATTTTCTTATGATTGGGATCGTGAAATTAATACAACGGATCCGAATTATTATAAATGGACACAATGGATTTTCCTAAAGCTTTATGAAAAAGGCTTAGCTTATGTTGATGAGGTGCCTGTTAACTGGTGTCCGGCATTAGGAACCGTTCTTGCAAATGAAGAAGTAATTGATGGGAAAAGTGAGCGCGGCGGTCATCCGGTTATTCGTAAACCGATGAGACAATGGATCTTGAGAATTACTAAATATGCAGACCGCCTTCTTGAGGATTTAGAGGAACTTGACTGGCCGGAAAGCATTAAAGATATGCAACGCAATTGGATTGGACGTTCAGAGGGTGCTGAAATTACATTTGAAATTGCTGGTACTGATCAAAGCTATGAAGTCTTTACGACAAGACCAGATACTATTTTTGGTGCGACCTATACTGTGCTCGCTCCAGAGCATCCATTAGTAGCGGAAATTACAACTCCTGGACAAAAAGCTGCGGTTGACGCTTATCTTGATCAAATTCAATCAAAGAGCGATCTTGAAAGAACGGATTTAGCGAAAGATAAAACGGGCGTGTTTACAGGTGCCTATGCTATTAACCCGGTTAATGGGGAGAAAATGCCGATCTGGATTGCAGACTATGTTTTAATGAGTTATGGTTCAGGGGCAATTATGGCCGTACCTGCCCATGATGAACGTGACTATGAGTTTGCTGTGAAATTTGATTTGCCAATCAAAGAGGTTGTAGCCGGTGGAGATATTTCGAAGGAAGCCTATACAGGAGACGGTGTTCATGTTAACTCTGATTTCTTAAATGGCTTAAATAAAGAGGATGGTATTAAAAAAGCCATTGAGTGGTTTGAATCTAATGGCAAAGGAACGAAAAAGGTATCATACCGCTTACGTGACTGGTTATTTAGCCGTCAACGTTATTGGGGTGAACCAATTCCAGTCATCCATTGGGAAGATGGCACAACAACAACTGTACCAGAAGAAGAGTTACCATTACTTCTTCCAAAAACAGATAATATTAAACCATCTGGAACAGGAGAATCACCGCTTGCAATTATTGAAGATTGGGTGAATGTGGTTGATCCTGAAACAGGTAAAAAAGGTCGTCGTGAAACAAATACAATGCCACAATGGGCTGGTAGCTGCTGGTACTTCTTACGATTTATTGACCCTAATAACAGTGAGGCCCTTGCTGATCCTGAAAAGTTAAAACAATGGCTTCCAATCGATATTTATATCGGTGGAGCAGAGCATGCTGTTCTGCATCTATTATATGCTCGTTTCTGGCATAAATTCCTTTATGATATTGGTGTAGTACCAACGAAGGAACCATTCCAAAAACTATTCAACCAAGGTATGATTCTTGGTGAAAATAATGAAAAAATGAGTAAATCAAAAGGAAATGTCGTAAATCCAGACGACATCATTGAAAGCCATGGTGCTGATACTCTTCGCCTTTATGAAATGTTTATGGGACCGTTAGATGCTTCAATTGCATGGTCAACGAATGGACTTGATGGAGCGCGCCGTTTCCTAGATAGAATTTGGCGTTTATTTGTAACAGACGCGGGCACTTTAAATGAAAAAATTCAAAAAGGTACAGATTTAAAATCTTTAGAACGTGTTTATCACCAAACAGTGAAAAAGGTAACAGATGATTACGAGCACCTACGTTTTAATGTGGCCATTTCAC
>JAENZK010000308.1 GCA_016841285.1 Guptibacillus hwajinpoensis
TTCCGAACGTTGACTCATATCTTTGAATATGGGTACGTATGGCAGAGAACAATCCGAGATCATCAAGTGAGCTTGGACGCAGTTGGAATGCAATGGATTTTACCTCATCCATCGACTGGCTCGTTAACTTCTCTATATTTTCAAGTTGATGAACGACTTTATCATCCAATCCTTCTTGTTTTAACATTTTAAGAGAAACGAGAATACTATATAAAGATTGGCCAACTCCATCATGCAAATGTCGAGAAACTCTCATTCGTTCTTCTTCCTGCGCCAACAATATATTTGACATTATTTTACTTTCTTGCTCTTTTAATTTCTCCTCTGCTAATTGCCGCTTCAATTCAGCCTTCTCTTTGCCTTCGAAAACGGCCCTAAACTGAGGAAAAAAGATACCTCTAAATAAATAAAAATAACCTAACACTTTATACATATGACCTAACAAGTTATCGATATCATATACATTCCGATAAAGTGTAAATACGAGTTCTGCTATTAAGATGAAAATAATACCAGTAAAAGTGATTAAATAATTACGGTTTCTGTTCTCCCAATACTGTCTAAATATAATAACTAAAGTTACAAAGTGAATCATACTAATTATATATTCTAAGATAATTTTAGTATTGGTTACCCCAACGCCCTCTTGAACTAAGACTGGGAAGTGTCCTGCAAACATCAAGATCGAGATGATTAGAAGTAATACAAGTAGGAGGGTTATTACTATTTTTGTATTTTTCCATTTCTCCGTTATTTCTTCATCTTTTTGTCTTATTATAAAATAACCTATTCCTATACTTTCAATTAATCTACCTGTTATCCAAAACCATGTTGCAACTTGAAGTGTATTGTCAGATTGAAAAAAAGGCATTCCCTTATAAGACAATGTATGTAGTAAGTCTATTGAACCCACCGCAAAAAAAATTAAACTTAAATTTAACTTTTGCGTGGAGTGTGTATGTTGAAAGGTAAGCCACCCATGGAAAAAGATGGAATACGATACAAAAATACTAAACAGTTCAAATATTGTATGCGATATTAAATAATATGAAGGATCATATATCGAAGAAATCGTGATATGCAGCACTCTTGTCAGTACAAATGCTAGTAATGCAACAATTACTATAATACAAGTCCTTATTTCGAATTTATTTAGCGCTCCCATTGCATTTCCTCACTCAAAGTCAAGTAAGCCCTGTTTCAAAGCATATTTAACTAGTTCAGGTCTTGTCCTCAGTTGTAATTTTTCCATGATTCTTGATTTGTGGGTTTCAATCGTTTTAACTGACAAATATAATATTTCTGCGATTTCTTTATTAGTATACCCTTTTGCTATGTACTCAAGGACCTCTTGCTCTCTAGTAGACAATAACTTAACTATATCCTCCGTACCCCCATTTACTAGTCGTTCCATATAATCTTCGATTAGTAGTTTTTGTGCTTTTGGATAAAGATATGCTTCACCCTTTTCAACCGTATGGATGGCATTGATTAAATCCATATCCTCAGCGCTTTTTAAGATATAGCCTGAAGCACCGGCCTGTAGACCACGGAATATATACTCCCTGTCGTCGTGCATGGTTAAGATTAATACTTTAATCTCAGGCACTGCTTCTTTTATTTTTCTTGTTGATGTTAAACCGTTTTCACCAACTGACATATTCAAATCCATTATGACAATGTCCGGTTTAAGCAGCATCGTTTTCTGAAAAGCTTCATTTCCGTCAGACGCGGTATCAATAACTTCCATATCCTCCTGCATATTGACCATCATTTCTAAGCCTGTACGCACAATCGCATGGTCATCTGCAATAATAATCCGAATCGACATAAAGGTCCCCCCTTCCCCATAATTTCACGAAGTTTTAGATAATTTTACATGATTCCAAATCTTTTTTCAATTTCCATCTAATTACATAATAATGACTTTTAACGATTGTTCCCTCCTTAAAATGTACTAAATTATTCCGAATTTGCAAAAATCCTGAAGATTATTCCATGTTATACTTTCTTTAATAAAAGTTGGAGGTGTGAACTCTAATGGGAGATAATCAAAAAAATCGGCTAATGCTACTATTTTCCTTAGGAGTAGTTCTGTTATCAATCGCTACTCACCTGCTTCATCGATCATTCAATATATTTGAAGATTACCTTGCTTTTAATCACATGAATGGCGTACCGCCAAATTTAGTACTGTTATTAAACTTGTTATTCATATTGCCGATTGCCCTATTAATATTTTCACTGATCATTTATATTAAACTGCCGGCTTTCCATAAATATTTACCATTAATAAACATGTTAACCCTAACTTTTAGTAGCATTTCTATTATTGCAGGCGGGGACGGAATGGTAGAATATCACTTTTCCATCTTTATGGTTCTAGCCATCATTGCCTACTATGAATCTGTTAACCTGATATTAATTAGTACAGTCATTTTTGCGATCCAGCACTTTCTTGGCTTCTTCGCAGCACCAGAACTACTTTGCGGTACAAGTGAATATACATTCGGGTTATTAATGATTCATGCCATCTATCTCATTTTCACCAGTGCAGCAACCACCATGCAAATCATTGCGAAAAAGCGGTATACTACTAAATTATTAAAAGAAAAAGAACTTCAAGAACAAGAATTAACTGAGATCTTAGCCAATCTAAAATCAACATCAAATCGTGTTGTTCAAACGTCTGAAGTTCTTGCTAGTAGTGTGACTCACACCATTACAGCAAGTGACCAAATAACAGAGAAAATGGAAGAAGTCGCTCAAGGTACAGAACAGCAATCACTTTCTTCAAAAGAAAGTGCCATCGCGATGGATGAAATGGCAATAGGGATTCAAAAAGTAGCCCAATCAGCAAATGTTGTTTCCGAGCAATCAAATTCAACTGTTAAGGAAGCAAGAATAGGTGAAAAATCAATAGAAGATGCGGTTAAGCAAATGGATTTAATTAGTAATTCTGTTCATAATCTTTCTTCTACCGTTACTCTTTTAGGGGAAAAATCTCAACAAATCGATGAAATCTTAAAGGTCATTACGAATATCTCAGAACAAACAAATTTACTCGCCTTAAATGCAGCAATTGAAGCGGCAAGAGCTGGTGAACATGGCAAGGGCTTTGCTGTAGTTGCAGATGAAGTTCGAAAACTAGCAGAGCAGTCAAGAACTTCTGCTAAGGAAATCACCGAACTTATTAGAGAAATACAAAATGACACAGATAACGCGGTTGAGGCCATGCGAATTGGAACGAGAGATGTTGAGAATGGTTTAGAGATTGTCCATCATACAGGCACTATCTTTAAAAATATTTTATCAGCATCAGAGGCTGTTGCTGTCCAAATTGAGGAAATGTCTGCAATCGCCCAAGAAATGTCCGCAAGCTCTGAAGAAGTTACTGCTTCTGTAGATGAAGTATCAAGGATTGCTACAACAAACGCCGAAAACACCCAAAGTATTGCCATTTCAACAAAAGAACAGGCAGGAGCTTTAAAGGACATTTCGGATGTATCGACAAATCTAAATTCCCTTGCGGTAGAACTGCAGGATTTAATTCATAAGTTTGACCACAATCAATAAAATTATCGCAAAATAAAATGTCAGGAAACATTTCCTGACATTTTTATTTATTAATTTCACTTTTCATTAATAATAAATCTATAAACAACTGACAATTCAAATTAAAGTCTGAAAAATCTATATTTGTATATTCTCCAATTTGCTTTAAGCGATAGTTAAGTGTATTGGGATGAATAAACAATGCTTCTGCTGTCGGTTTCGATTTACAATTATTTTTCAAATAAACCTCTATTGTTTTTAATAATTCAGTTTGATTTTCACTATCTTTTTGCTTTAATTTTTCTAATTTCGGATTTACATAATGAACTTTTTCATTATGTTTAGCCAAGACTTGGATATACCTATATACCCCAAGGTTCTCATATTCAAAAGAAAGATGTTCCTGTGTTCCAAGAAAAACAGCAGATTTAATAACTTCTGATCCTTCTAGAAAGCTTTTTCGTAATAGCGATAACTGATCATAGGCAGTCCCAATTCCCACAAACACCTTCAAGGAATTCTGCTGCTCAGAACTTTTGATGACCCTATTAACTAGGTCCAAACTTTGCTCATCTATTGCATGTTTCTGAGATCTTTCACCCAAAATGACGATAATTTGATTAGACTCTACAAGAAATTCTGTCATACTCTCTGTTACTTTTAAGTAGGATTGAACTGTATCTTTTAAAAACTCAAACCGCTCATCATCATGATCCTTTAGTTTAAAGATAATCGTTTTAAGTAAATGTGGAATCCTTATATTAAGTAATTCTGCTTCTTGCCTTATCTGTTTTTCATTTTTAGATTGTTCTTTCAACAAATGATGAAAGAACCGCACCCTTTTTTCATTTTTTTCACGTCTTGCTTGACTTCTTTTATAAAGTATTTTTCCAATATGAACAGACACCTCGTGAAGAAACTCAATTTCTTCTTCAGTTAGAGGTTCGTCTATTTCCTGAACCCACAGATAGCCCATTATTTCATTTTTATATTTCGTGCTTGTTACAACCCGATGATTTAATCCTATATCCTCGATCTTTTGGACACGAAATGGTGTAGTAATCGATTTCAATTGGTCAATAATACCGCTTTCAATGAACTTTTCTAGTATAGGTACTGGACATTTTTTTGATAAAATCGTTTGTTGATTAGCCTGATCGAAGTCATTTATATAATAGGAGCTATATGAAAGTAGAAAAAATTGATCATCCTCTAGTATAACTGGCTTCTTTAGCGTATTACTGACATACTCAATAATTTTATGTATTTCTGTATGAGATAGTGCCTTTTCTAAGTAGCCCTGCATGATTCAGCCTCCTTAAGCACAGATTAGTCGAGATTAGACTAACTGTATCATATCACAATCACACAAAAAAAAGAGACAAGAAATGATTCTTATCTCCGAAAAATACTGTTCAAGCCATTTTTATTTGTGACCTTTAACTGCCTGCTCAAGTTGTTCAAAATGCTCTTCCACGATACCTGATGGTCTAGCTGTCATTAAGCTCACTACATAAACTGCAAGTAAACTTACTGCAAATCCAGGTATCATTTCATATAGGAAGCTTGATAATCCTGCACTAGACCATGCGATAACGGTTACCGCGCCTAAAACCATACCAGCAAGAGCGCCCCATTTTGTCATACGCTTCCAATAAAGACTTAATAAAATGACCGGTCCAAATGATGAACCAAATCCTGCCCATGCATATCCAACAAGGTTAAGGATGGTATCATTTTTTGCCCAAGCAAGACTTAAAGCAATGATTGATACTAATAGTACTGATAAACGACCCATTAATACCAATTCTTTATCTGAAGCATCACGACGGAAAAATGTTTTATATAAGTCCTCAACCAATGAACTTGAGGTTACAAGTAATTGTGAAGAAATTGTACTCATTAC
>JAENZK010000309.1 GCA_016841285.1 Guptibacillus hwajinpoensis
TAGACAATTACTTTTTGATCAGAAAAATCACATTGAAATCCCTTTAAAGCAGCTAATACCCTCTCTCTCGATTCCTTAACTGCCGCTCCAGGCAAACCAACAATCGTCATCGACTCCACGCCATCTAACAGCTCAACTTCAACAGACACTTTATAACCTTCTATTCCCTTCAGGCCAATACTTGTAACCAAAACTGCCATTTTAACCACCTCGCAATCTATTATACAGAACTAACGTTCTTGTCTATATATTATAATTGAAAACGTTTTCTGTCAATGACTTAATTGAGATACATTTTGTAATTTGGATGGCGAGGTACCGAAAAAACGCTTACCCTTTATTTCAAGGTTTAGTTCATGTATAATAAGAATATAATAAAAAGAGAAGTGCTGATAACACTCCTCCCTGCAACTGCTACCGTCAGGGTGGTGGTTGTCAAAGTTTAGTTTTTTATGAGAACCACCCTTTTTGCTTGCGACGGCGAGGGGTGGTTTTCTTGTGTTCTAGGAAGTTTTTTCGAAAGATATACGCGCTTATCTCACGCACAATCCCCTTCAAAAGTTCTCGTAGAAGTTCAAGAAATGTATCTATGATTATCACCTCCTTTCCAAAAAGGAAAGAAGAGCAACAACCAACCACCCTTTCAATATCCGGTTGCCCCTTTATTCTATCATGTTAATTCAAACTATTTGCCTATCAATCTTCGACAAATTTCGGGTAGTGACAGGCACCCAAAACGGTGAATTGAACAATTTTGTTAAACCAGCCTTTTATATAGTATAATAATTGTAGAAATTACTAAAAACAAACAAAATCAAGTGTGCAAACACTTGGTCAAACAACTACATACCGTATGAAGAGCGCATATCAATATTATTTCCATAATCGCCTGTTCTATCAAATCTTCGACAATTTTTAAGGCGCTATTGTGAACAAAACCCTAATTTATTATTAAGGAGCTGAATAAAATGGGCGATGCAATTGTTAGCATGATTAAAAGCTTAGAGAATACTATGAACGAACGTTTAAATAAGCAAGATGAAATGTTGGGCCAACTTATTAAGATGGTAGCAGACAACACCTCAAGACTGGAACGCATCGAGAACGCAGTTAACCGTATTGAACACAATGAGCCAGATGACGTAATGTCGATGCTGGAACAAATAAATAAAAAACTAGATGAACGTGATTATGATCTGCAAGCATTAAATAAGCGAGTATTCAAAACCGAATCTGAAATTGAAAGATTAACCCAAACGAAAAAAAGCCAGTCTAATTTGGATTGGCTTTTTTTCGTTTGGGTTAAGGTATGAAATGCTATTACGTAAAATATCCATTTTACGTATTAATCAACATTTATAATAATCCATTAAACTTCCCGCTGCATGCTATATTGCAGCGGAAAATACATTAAAATCTATCACTCTTCAATTCCACAATTTTCGATATATTCCGGGGCGTCACAGTGACGGAACCCGTCAATCTTCGACAAATTTCGGGTAGTGACAGGCACCTAAAACTTTGGCCGGAAGTGTTGTTTCGATAAAAAGAAAGATGAGCTATGCATCTCGTCCCTCTTACCCCTACTAAATTTCTCATTCTATTATTCCGCAATCTTGAAAATCTTCAGGTGGTGACAGAACTAAGATTAAACTAGGTTTACTGAGTGACAATGAGACTCACAAACTATATACTTATAGATAACAGCAATTTGGGTCGAAGGGGCGATGACAATGATCGATACTTCGCTCTGGAAACGAGATATCAAAAGCCAAGCTTCAGGAACACGGACAAAGTACTGGTTACTTGAACCTGGAGTGGATCCTGAACAGGCTACAAAATTTCTCTTCAAGGTTCCTACTGAAGGAACAGGCGGACACTGGGCTGAATTTGTAGCGAGTAAAGTAGGCGCAGAGTTAGGATTTCATACAGCTAATGTAGAGATAGCCGTCAATAACGGAACTGTTGGCACCATTTCGAAGAATTTTCGTTCTAAAACAGAAGAGTTGTATGAAGGCGGAGATTTGTTTCTAGCGCAATTTGAGGATTTTGATCGACGTTCTCTTGCCTATTATGAACTACCCAACATTTTGGATATCCTTTCTGCATATAATTTAGAGAAGGATTTTGTTACTTTTCCGGTATTCGATGCGTTGATTGCCAATAATGATCGACATTGTGATAATTGGGGGGTTCTAAGTGGACCTAACGGAATGCGATTAGCACCTATTTATGACAATGGTTCTTCTCTTGGCTTTAACGAAGCGGAACATAAAAAGCTAATGATGCTGACCGATGATCGTATGCTGGAGGGCTTTTGTAATAGAGGGAAGCCCAGCATTGGTTTACCCGGCAGAAAAAAGCCTAAGCATTTTGAATTGCTATCATATCTTTATAATTGTTTGCCACAAGAACTGTCTATTATTATGGAGAGTTTAAATAAATTGAATAAGGGAATATTAGTAACAACTGTAAAAGACATTCCAAGCGACATAATGAGCGATTTGGACAAAGAATGGGTTATTCGACTTTTGATGTACCGGAAGGAATGGATTTTAAATTGGTATGAAGGGAGTGTAAGAGCATGAGAAAGAGACCATTTGAATTATGGCTGGTTTGGCAAAACGTTGAGACTCGTCAACGATACCATGTAGGAAGGTTGCTCCATCAAGATGGTATCTATACATTTTACTATGAGACTAGTGGTTATAGAAGAAAATTAGCGGAAGCGATGGACAATGATTATCGGCCTCACTTGGCATTCCCGGATACGAAAAAAGTGTATACTTCCAATAAACTTTTTGGGCCGTTTGCACGCAGATTACCAGATCCAAGAAGACCAGACTACCAAATCGTTCTTCAAGACTTAGGTCTCTCCCTAGATTGTACGGAAATGGATGTGTTACGTGCTTCAGGAGGCATTTTAGCAACGGATTCTTATGAATTTGTTTCACCTATCATCGTGGAAAATAACTATTTCGATTTAGATTTCTTTGTGGCCGGTTGGCGCTATTACGATGGAGAGCGTGTTATTGGCCAACTTCAAAGAGGCGATGTTGTTGACTTTTCCTTAGATCCTGATAATCCAGAGGATCACAAAGCGGTTGTTGTTATGACAGTAAACGGAGAAAAGTTAGGCTTTATCCCTGCTTTTTATAGTGGATGGGTGTTTGAAATTATTGAAAAAAAATGCAGCTACCTAGCAAGAATTGAAGGTATCTACTCACAAGCGGTTCCACATCGTAAAATCAACATTTCAATTATTGGTGAAATAAACCAATCCGTTGATATTGATGAAGTCTTAAACGATAAAGATCAATTACGATTAGTGATGTGTTAAAGGTTGTATGAACTTCAAATCATGAGAACTCTTGAGTGGCTTCAATGTCATACTAAACAAGCGATCAATCACTGTTGTGGTTGGTCTTTTTTATTGTTCAAGAACAAAAGGAGGAACGTGTCAACTTCTGGGATCAGAACACACTTTTGCTCATTGAATAAATATTCTATAAACCGGTAATAATATTAATATTTTATATCATTACTGGAGTGAGAATATGAAAGAATTTCTAACTTTGATGCAAATTATTGATATGTTTTTAAATGGGTAAAAAATTTATTTAATTTTATGATAAATAACCATAAATTAGTTTTAGGAGTATTTTTAATAATTCATTTTTGGAATTTCCTAACTAATCCATCTTCTATAGTTTCTTTTTGGATTACAGTTAGCATCATTATCATTTTTCTATATCGTCAATATTTATCAAAAAAATTTAAAAATGATAATAAAGAAAAGGATACTAACCCCCCTAGCATTTTTATAGAAAATAAAAATGAGATTCACTTAAGTGATAATAATCGAGATTAACACATAAAGACAAATTTCTGTTTTTTACGTAATTCAAAGATTCAAACTGCAACTATTCAGGCGCACTCTTATTCCTTTTAACTAGTTAAGGAAGCAAAAGAACCGCCTCTTTGCATTCATACAAAAAATAAACAGGGGATGAAATACTTAACAGCTCGTACTTCACAAGAAATACTTTTGCCATATTTCTGGATTCTGTCTAATAAGCTTTTCCACGGAAACTAAGGTTTCCAGAAACACACTTCACTGAAAAAACAATTTAATCAAACATTTGTTTAAAGCGATGACATAACCACAGAACTATTTCGGTTCATCACATCGATGAAACTCTTCAACAACTAGTCCTAACCCTATTCCACGAGGAATTTATCATAAACCTTTCTTAACCTCTCACCATCTGATTCCTCATCGTATTCAATCTTGTAAATTAAATCTTCCATCATTTCTCTTAGTTGTTTGATATTCGTTGAAAGGTAACCATCCATCTGTGCGTTAGTTAGATCATATATTCTCCCCTTCTCAAGTTGATTAAGTTTATTTTTGATATTCAATAATTCACGGGTATATTTATTTCTAACATCAACTTTTTTATCCATCGTCTAGCCCCCTAATTATAGTTTGAATGTTGTAAACCATTATATCAAGTAAGGAATTTTTTTACTTTGGATTTACCTTTATTAATCGGCATTACAAAAAATAACATCACCTACAAAAACTACTCCCTCTCCTCCATACAAAATTCCTTATACTTCCTACTTTTCTCCGTAATGCTTCCTCCATAATACCGGAAAACGATCTCCTTATTTACGTAGTGCGGTACTTCCTGTATTAGATCCACGTAGAATGGAAAACTACACCAAGGGTATTCCTCCAAACTTTTCACCATTTTTGCCTCCAGAGGATTACGGTGAATATAACGACTGACTTCAAGAATCCCTTCATCTTTCTTTATCTCTTTACTATAAAAACGCTTCTCGAATAAATGTCCATTCAGCCAATATCGTGTATTATAGTAATCAGCATACCTTTTATTTAAAAGGGACATTATTTTTGATATCAAGTTATCTTTAGAACGGAGCATGAGATGATAATGGTTCGTCATCAGACAGTAGCTTGGTAACTCAAATCCATACTTTTCATAGAGTTGCTGGATGATATACAAAAATGTACAGAAATCACCTGGATCAAGAAATAAGGCTTCCCGATGATTCCTTCGACAAACAATATGATAGAAGCTATTACCATTCCAGTGTCTCTTTTCACGACCCATGCATCCAACTTCCTTTCTGTTTTGCTACTTGATGTAAAAAGGAACGCCGTAATGTCATTGCTTCCCAAACTGCCTCATCAGAAAGGGTAGCTTCCCCCTTTAAATCAGAAATCGTACGTGCCAACCGCATCATCTTCACCTGTACACGGTTGCTCCAATTTGCATTTTGTGATCGGTTTTGGAGCATTGCTTGTTGGCCTTCTGAAAGTTTAACCTTTGAAAAAAATAGTTCAACTGATGCATTACCATTGTAAACTGGTTTCCCATATCTCAAGTATTGTCTTTCTCTTGCTTC
>JAENZK010000310.1 GCA_016841285.1 Guptibacillus hwajinpoensis
AAATTTAGAATTGACCTCATTTCGGGGGATTTAAGGGGAGGTTTTCCGATTATGTGAATCAAAATCCCCCATTTTCACGTTTTTTGAGTCAATAGGCGGAATCTCTCCGTCTATTGAAGCCATTTTTAAAGCAATTTACTAAATAAACGAAGTTCGTCCGTCTATTTATCAGATCGGGTGCTTAACCTGATCCCCCAACCGATAAGAACGGATCCTCTTTATCCCAGATGCGGGAATCAGCATCTTTTTATCGACTAGTTGAGAAAGCACCTTTTTTACTGTCTTATCACTTAGGTTTAAATACTTCTCTAGCTCTATAGGAGATATGTCTTCTCCTTTACGAATAGCTAGCCGAATCACTTCCTTCTCGCTAAAAGATAGAGAGGTCAGGTCCAGTTCATCACCCAGCCATCGGCCAATCACTTGCTGAACAATCTGTTGGCATCGACGAGGCTTGTCTTTAACTTGGTCATAAGAAAAGCGGATCACGGTCCATCCGTCAATCACCAACTGGTTTTGACGTTCCAGGCTGTCGGAAAATTGCCATCTGCTAATGTTCTTTAAGTGAGGGCCATACCCATCGACCTCAAGACATATCCGGATGGCAGGACGAATATAAGCAAAATCCAAATACCTTGTACCATCCTTAAAATCATTGATTTCATATTCTGGATGAAGGTATCGAAAATGGTAAAATGAGGGCCACCACACTTCCTTCAAAAACAGCATTTCAGCCTGATTGTGACCCTCTTGTAAGCGCCGCAACCGTTCACCCTTTCTTGCCTGCAAATGAGCATTCATAAATGCCTGGTATTCTTCCTCAAATCCCATAGCATCCTTCCTCCTATCAAATGATCATTTATTTCTTAACCCTATCAATTAATCAAAGTCTAGTGAAAAAAACACAATCATTAAGAGATATAACTTATTTAAAAAAATTCCATCCCCAAATCTTCTGCAAATTATCTTCAAGACTACTACCTATTCCTCAATCGGAACCATAAATTCATAATCGGGCACTCCATACTTTGCAAACATCTTTTTTCGATACTCCTCAAATGACAAATGAAAATTATCGGGCGGGTCGCCAAATAATATGGTAAATACACCGTTTTCGTATGTAACTAAATAGCTTCTTTCTTGGTTAACATTGTTGTCCATGAATTTTGCTTTTAATTCTTCTAATTGTGTGTTTGTTGGACTACAGTCCAAAATCACCCTTTTCCGACTTCCGTCTTTATTTACCAAAGTAAACATACCGTGCCCTTCACTTTTCTCTTCCTTGTATTCAATATCGTCTTTGGTATATTTCTCAATTGTTTTGGAGTAATAATAGCCACATCTCATACAAAAGGTGTACTGCTCTTGAGTTTTGTAATAATAATCTTCAATAGCAGAACGCCCACAACATGGACATTTAGTAGCATATATATTCGATGCCACGAAGGAATCATCTCCTTTATTTTATTTAACTTCGTACAAATTTTTAAAATTATTGGGTATTAATATGAAGTATAAAAGATGTTTAAAGTGGTTTCGATTGAAGAAAGAAAAAGGTAAATTAAGACTATTAATTAAAAACGCTATAGGAATTGAGAGAAGATAGTGATTGCAGAATAATTTGAAGATAGAGTTATTTTTAGTTTAAAAGAGTTCCTAAATTTGTCAACCTATTTATCTTAAATTTCTAAATTTTTTATCATTTATATTTCTACTAGGAAAGAAACCTGTTACATTTTGGCTAACAAACTCATTTGTAGCTATCTAGGAAACTAAAATAAGCGGAGATTTTTCTGTTAAATGTAGAATTAAGCTCATTTCGGGGGATTTAAGGGGAGGTTTTCCGGTTATGCGTATCAAAATCCCCCATTTTCACGTTTTTTGAGTCAATAGGCGGAATCTCCGTCTACTAAAGCCATTTTTGAAGCAATTTAGAAATTAAGCGAAATTTGTCCGCTATTTATCAGATCGGGTGTTTAACCTGATCCCCAACAAGCTAGAAGGATTTCCTTCTAGCTCTTTCGAGGAGAACTAGTTATTAATTCTCTACCCTTTGCTATGTACATAGCTCTATCCGCTTCTTTAATCATATTTTCTAAATCTGCATGTGCAACTTCTGTTGTGTAGTACCATCCAATACTAGCAGAAACATTTATTGTTTGATGATTTAAGAGCATTGGCTTTTCCAGTAAGCATTGAATTTTACTATGTATATTTTCCAGTATTAGATTGTCAATATTGGAAATTAAAATCACAAATTCATCTCCACCTAATCGACAAAGTAAATCTGTATCTCTCAGTACACTATTTAACCTGAATACAATTCTCTCCAATAATTGATCTCCTACTTCATGTCCATATGTATCATTTATTTTTTTAAAACCGTTCATATCAATGAATAATAGTGCGATAGAATGGACTTTTGTTGTTTTAAGCAGATCAAACCTTTCCTTTAGTAACAAGCGATTCGCCGCCCCGGTCAAAGGATCGCGATACGCTAATTCCTGAAGTTTGGCGTTTGCTTCTCCTATCTTTTGAATGAATATTAATAGAAAGGTTGTAGTAAATACACCAAATAAGACCAAATAAACAAAATCTCCCTTTACGACATTCGGGAAAATTTCATGGTGAAGGTAAAAGAAGGAATAAAAAGTAAGTATGATCGAAGCAATACCTGCTATCAATACCACCCGAGAATTTTGATAGATGGCACTTAGAGGAAGAGCCAGCCACATGAATAGATAATTTACTAAATATGGAGAATCATTTAGTAGGAAGTAAAAATAAATATACATACAACTGATCATTACATACATTGTAATCTTTGGATTCATCTTTTTGTGAATCAGTAGAAACAGAATACAAAATACAGGAAAAAGAAAAGCTGGAGGAAATATACTTGCTAATCCTTCAATGAAAATATTAATCATTACTTGTATAAAATAAAAAACACTTATTAAGATAAATAATATTGAATTTCGACGATGTATTATTTCATTACCAATCATAGCTGATCTTCCCGTTCCTTGAGTAATGGGGGGCAGGCAGAGTTTGTTCGGTATGTATTTCAAAGATACAAATAATCTTACCCATTTTACTTTATTATAGCTTATGAAAGATTACTATGCTTTTTTAAAATATACTTTGCAGATTTTCATCAAAAAACCGCACCTATTTATGGTACGGTTTACCATATCTGCTATACCAACGTTTTTTTATCAACTGCCATTATTTGAACAACACCAGGACCATTACTCATTACTGATTATTCTTCTTCTCGTAACAGAAGGGCTTCCTTCGCCATAACCGCAAGTTCAATTGTTTCAAGGGTTTTGCAATAATTATTTAAAATTTCTCCAGTAAAACTGTCTTCTTTCTGAAGATAATCTAAAACATGCCAATCCCTAAACCAATCACCACTTTTCTCATCTTCATGGGGGAGATTCTTCTGCCAGGCGTATTTTAAGGGTGGACTGTACAACCGATTAGCGCCCTTTCTTAAACTGCAATTCTTGACCCGGCGTTTATAGAGAGACCGAGGTAAAGATTCATTTACATCATTAAACAAATCAGGCCAATAATCTTTCCGAGAACCAGTGTGAGGACATCTATATGCCCATTTTAAGATTCCCTCCAGTATCCCTTCACGCTGAAAAAGTAAGGAATACAAATTTTTCCCGAATAAAATTCTTTCGTGGAGGGAAGTGAAATGCCTTGCCGTGGCGCCGACAAGTGAAGTTTTCTTCATTTCTTCCCCTGCATAGTAGGGAAAAAGAATGTTATTCAGTCGTAAAAAATCATACATTTTGAAGCTGACTGTATCGGTTACGGTTCTTTTGAAATGATGATCTTGCATCAATCTTTCTTCTAAATAGCTTTGTTCATTTATCACCATCGCTATCGCCAACGAATAACTATCCCCGCTGCGCCAAAAATAACGCCACATCGTCTCCATGAAGGTAGAAGTGTAAAAGAAAGGTAAAAGGTGGAACATTTCTTTACCTCCCCTCACACTCAGATCATAAATCAAAAATTGAGGATATACATCTTGAAAGATCAACCAACTTCCCCGTTCCAAAAAAGAATAAAAAGTCTCCTGATCTCTTTCAGGTAGAAGTTTTGTCAGTAGGTCCCCTTTTAAATCCGTCATGTTCCAACCGACGTTTCGCGATATCATATGTCCAAGAAGGGCCCAATGTATTTCTGGATACTGAATGTAAAAATCAAAATAAGCTTGCGTCCGTGTTACATTGTTTTGGTTAAGTTGTCTCGTCTGTTCTCTTATAAGATGAATACATTGTTTATCATATTCTGATAACGACGGCAAAAGGCAGTCAGACTTTTTTTTCATCTTTATCTTCATCTTTTTTTTCAATTCTTTTTTTACATCTAATAAAGAGTTCAGCAAGACGGCATCATCCTTTTCAAATTACATTTTCCTAATCCTCCCTATCAAAGGAGCATATTCAACTTGCTCAGGGAATATGAATTTTTAAAAAAGGATTTTTTGGGGAGAGGGTAGAAAATGAGGAATCGGGTATATGAGGAAATGAACAGAATCGCCAATCAGTTCGTCCAAGACCAAGCTGAGGACGGGGCCTGGCATTATCCTTTCGAGACCGGGATCGCATCGGACTGCAGTATGATTATCTTATTACGGACATTGGAGATAAATGACGAAGAGTTCATAATGCAATTGGTGCGGCGTATTGCCGCAAAACAGCAAGAAGATGGCTCTTGGAAGCTGTTCCATGATCAGGATAAAGGGAATCTAACATCCACTGTGGAAGCGTATTATGCTCTTCTTTATTCTGGTTATCGAGATCCAAAAGACCCGGAAATCCAAGCAGCACGAAGGTTTATTTTAGCCAACGGAGGGGCCACGGAGGTCCATATGTTTTTGAAAATCTTGTTGGCCCTAACAGGACAATGTGCATGGCCGCACTTCCCCATTAATATCGAGGTGATGCTTTTACCAGACTCCTTTCCAATCAATCTTTTTGATCTCTCCGTGTATGGAAGAGCCAACATCATCCCTTTTTTAATCCTCGCCAATACAAATTTTCGTAGGAAAACGCCAAGATCACCCGATCTGTCCGATTTGTTCCAAAAAAGAGAGGTTCGTTTTTTTACAGAGGATCAAGAAGAAGAGGTCCGCTCAGTGTTCAAAATAATTAAACAGGGAATGCAGGCTCTGAAATACAATGGAAACCTTCGCGAATTGACCTTATACCGCGCAGAAAAATATATGCTGGACCGAATTGAACCGGACGGCACTTTTCTTAATTATTTCAGCTCAACTCTTCTAATGATTTTTGCCTTACTGGCGAGGGGGTATTCAAATACACATCCGGTAATTACTCGTGCATTGCACGGTTTAAAAGCGATGACCTGTCGTATTGACGGAGAACTTCACTGCCAGTACACAACGGC